>CALHZT010000154.1 GCA_938040995.1 uncultured Pirellulaceae bacterium
CTCGATTTCGTCACCCGTTTTGACGGATGGCATACTGCTTGCCCCTTACGCCCGAGGTAACTCTCTCACGGCGATCAGGCTGGGAGGCACCGGCGACATTACCGACACGCATGTTGCCTGGAAATTCGACAAATCAGCCGACGTACCGACTCCGGCAGTATCGGAAAATCGCGTCTTTGTTTGTCGCGATTCGAGAGATGCAATCTGCCTCGACAAGAACTCAGGCGAGGTCATCTGGGAAGGCAATCTGGACAAGCGAAAAATAGCGTTTAGCGCTTCGCCATCAGTGGCCGATGGCAAAGTCTATTTCACTCGCGAAGACGGCACGACATATGTCGTGAAGGATGCAGATGAGTTTGAACTCCTCGCCACGAACATCGTCGGCGAGCAAACGGTTGCGACTCCTGTGCTTGTGAATGGCAAAGTCCTGCAACGGACGCTGACCAGTCTTTATTGCTTTGAGCAAAAAGATGGTGCGGAGAAATAGACAGACCGACGTAGTGGATCTTGTTAAAGATCCCTCAGTCATCCGCGAAGCGACATTGCTGCAAGGATCTTTAACACGATCCACTACGTACTATTCGGCCGGCATCCCGTGAGATGCCTTCTATTCTTCCTGTTCGCGCTCAATCGATTCGAGTACGTTTCCATAATCGCGATACGATCGCAGCATCATGCCGACTCCAGCGGCAAACATTACCATCATGATCATCAGGCTGCTTGTCTTCATCGCCAGGTTAAATCGAAGGTGGCTGAGAATTTCGACAACGATGATGCCGATGCCAACGTAAGTCAGCCCCCACGCCCAGGCTTTCGCTGCATCGTAGAACAGCGAGATGACTCCAATCACAAACGGCACAAAAATGATTCCCATCGATGTGGTATAACCACGGCCCATGTGACCAACATCCTGCAGGCCTCTTCGTCCACGAATCAGCCCCGAGAACAACCCGACGTCAGTCGTCGTGGCAACAACCGAATCGAGGAAGAAATAGATCGCCACGGCGGAGAGCAGAAATCCGCCCCCGAACATGATCAAGCCGCCTTCGGTACCACCTGAACCCTTCATACTTCCAACTTTCAAAATCGGTTTAAGAAATATCCCGCAGCATCTCGTCCAACAATTCCATCGGCAATCCGACCACGTTGGAAGCACTGCCATCTTCGATATGGACCCAGTCCAGCCCATCCTGAAAACCGAATGCGCCCGCTTTACCGACCCACAAATCCGTCTCGAGATAGGACTCGATCTTCTCAGTCGACAATTCGTCCATTCGCAACCTGGTAACGTCGACTCGAATCACCGGCTCGTCACCAGGGCGCTTCCAAAGGCATAGCCCACTAAACACATGGTGCGTGCGCCCACTCATCAATCGCAACATCTCTTCCGCATGGTCGCGATTCTCCGGTTTTCCAAGAATCTGGCCCATGCATTCCGCGACAGTATCACAACCGATCACGATGCCCTCTGCCGTTCGCAACGCGACATCTTTGGCCTTTTGCATTGCCAGCCGAGCCACCAGATCGACCGGCGACTCCCCACTACACTTACCGCACTCCGCACCGGGGCTCGGCAATACGACCTCGAATTCAAAACCGGCTTGCTCAAGCAACTCACGTCGCCGTGGCGACTGGCTCGCCAAAATAAGCGGTAATTCGCCGGGCATCACACTGTTCCTCTGCAAGATCTTTGACGGTTGGTGTAGGTGCTGACTCGGTTCGCGAAATGCCACCCGGTTAGCAACGAATAGCACCGGTTAAGCGACAGCACCAGCGTACTGGGGCCAGCTGTTCATTCGCAATGCGCAATTCCACCCCGTATATCTGATACGAGTTACCCAAACTACTGGAAATATATCCAAATTGACCGGGTTGTATCGACCATCCCGGCGTGCCACTGCGTTCAGATGCAAAACCCCGCAGAGTTTGCGGCATTGGAATGTCTGTGATTCCGATAAGTCAAATTGCGACGCTTTGGCACCACTGGTCCAACATGCGTTTCGCAGCTCCCACCAAGAACATCCCACCTCGCACCTCGCATCCGGACGAACCATGCCATCTTCGTCGTCGCCATTCGATTCTTCAGGTCGCTCAGAAGATCACCCGGCCGGCGGGCCCGTGCGTCCAGTTCCGGGCGATTTGCCCGTCGTCGTGACTCACAGACGCCAGGAAGCCGCCGGGAGCGAAGCTGCACCTGTCGCAGGTGACAAAACGGGAGCCCCGATTGCCCGCACGACAGACAATGCTGGTCAAATCGATTCTTCGAGGGTAGCAGATCGCAAGCCGCACCCCGGATTCAACGAAAAACATTCGCTAAGCCCGAATGCTGCGACTACCATCGATAAGTCGACAATCGGCTCTGATCTTGCACCTTCGATGCTCAAAAAAGACCTCCCCAAAGTACTGCCGTTGCACCTCGCGCCGATCGACTCGTTCTTTCTGGCGGATGATCGCTCGCGCTATCCGATGACATCCATCATCCGGATGGAATTCACCGGCAGTATCGCCAGACATGCGTTCGAAATCGCGCTCAGCGAAGCCAACGAGCGGCACCCGCTTACCAATGCCGTGATCCGTCCCGCGAAACGAAACGAGCCGTGTTGGGTGAAGGATGCCAATATCACACCGTGGGTGGATTGGGGACCAATCGACAAGCCGGTCAAGTATCCCGAGACGGAGCAATTCGATCTCAGCAAAGAATCAGGCATGCGGTTCTGGATTCGCTCGGACGATTCGCAAACCGTCATCACGGTTCAGGTGCATCACGCCTGTACCGACGGCACCGGAGTTTACAGATTCATCGGCGACTTGCTGGCCGTCTACGGACGACAGACGACGGCGGCGGGTGACCGAAGCCCCGAACTTGCGGAAGTCGATCTTCGATTGTTGCGAGGGCGTCGAAAACGCATGTCGCAACTTGCCCAAAATGGATCGCTTCTCGACCTGGTTCGCCACGGATGTGCCCAAACATGGAACATCTTTGGAAAACGAATCACGCCCTTGGCGATCCCTTCCGAATCAGCCAGCTCGACACCCTCTTCCCAGTCGCCGGGATCAGGTGCCGACGACGAACAAATGCTGACTCCGTTTCCCGGTGTCGTCTCGTTACAATTCAACAAGGAAGAGCATAAGCTGTTGCGCGAAGCCGCCGCCGGTCACGGTGCGATGCTCAATGATCTGCTGATGGCCGAAATGTTCCGCACGATCTCGCGATGGAACGGAGCCCACAAAGCCGCTCGAAAAAACGGCTGGCTGCGAATCATGATGCCATCCGACCTTCGTGAGCAGCAAGATTACGCAATGCCCGCGACCAACATGACGGCGTACACATTTGTGACTCGTCGCAAAGCCGAATGTGCCGACCTCAAACAGCTGATGCAAAGTGTGCGCGAAGAAACGGGCCGCATCAAACACGACCAACTCGGCCGCAAGTTTATGGACACCGTTGAATTTGCCAACGGCGGACCTTCCATTCTGAAATATATGCTCAGCCGAGATCGTTGCATCGCAACGACAATCCTGTCCAATGTCGGAGACCCGAGCAAACGATTCACCGCGTCATTCCCCCGCAACAAGGGCCGAATCGTCGCCGGAAACCTGACTCTCGAAGATGTTAGCGGCGTGCCACCCATGCGAATTCGCTCCCACGCGACTCTTGCGATATTCTCGTACCTTCGTAAGCTCACCATCAGCGTCCGCTGCGACCCGTACCGGTTCCATCGCCACGACGCCGAGCAATTTCTCCACATGTACGCGGACGGACTTCGCGGACATATCGCCGAACGAATCGGGTAACTGGACTGATCGCGATGAATTCGGCTGCTTTGACCGAACAGCTTCGCCTGATCGCTCACGAAGTTTCCAATTCGCTCGTCAAGGCCGAGTCCATTTCGTCCGCGGACGATCTTCAGCACGCCGTCGACTCGGCGATGTATCACTGTCTGGACCAGTTGAATTCAACCGGGCTGGTTGGACCGGCAAACCAGGTTCCTTCCAGCGAGTTCTGGTCGGTCGCCAAGTCGGTCCTGGAGCGAGGCGCACTTCAATTGCACGCTCGCGAAAAACCACGTGGTTACGCCGGCGACTTTCAGCTTCTCGACCACATCTGCCAAAACCGGTTGCCTGGCAAAAGCCGCCATCTTGATTCGTCTGACGCCGGCAGCGACCTTATCCCGGCCGCGGCTTCAGCCTTGTCTCTGGATCCATCTCCGGTCCCGACTCCGGATTCACTTGGCAATGCGATGGACGCATTCTTCCAGGCCCAACCCGCACCATGCGCGGTACGCAATCGTTATCGCGACATTGCCGATCAAATCGTAAAACATTCTGCCGAACAACCATCTGGTCACCCGCTGAGAGTACTCAGCTTTGGCAGCGGGCCAGGGCAGGAGATCTGCTGGAGCATGGACGAAATGTCGGCTGAACAGATTGAGAACCTGGATGTCACTTTGCTGGACATCGATCCGGTGGCTCTTGAATTCTGTCGTGGCAAAATCTGCCCGTCCGAAGCGGGAACTGCCGACACACCAACGCCAATGCCGTCGCTAACAACGACTCGAGTCAACCTCGGCCGATTCCCACGACTGAAGAAACTGCACGCGACGCTCGGCAAATTCGACTTTGTTTATTGCGCAGGACTTTTTGACTATTTGCCAGAAGACCAGTTCGTCGAGCACCTGAGAACGCTCTGGAATCTGGTCGACGACAACGGCACACTGCTCGCGTTCAATTTTTCGGATGACAACTCCAGCCGGCCGTACATGGAGTGGATTGGCAATTGGTACCTGCTCCACCGCTCAGCCGAACAACTGCGCAATCTGGCTCAGCAAGCCAATCTGGACAAGTGTCATTCCACGATCCAGTCCGAGGCGGAAGGGGTCAACCTCTTCCTGCGTTGCCAACGAACCTGATCTCTTCGCAGCGGGGACTGCCTGGATCGTCGCACTACAGCGCATTCAACTTTGGTTTAGCGTCATTTCGTCATTCTCGCCCGGTATTCACGCCGCCCATGACGTTACCGGACCGGCGGACACAGCCGAGAGGCATTTTCTTGCCAATTTGCACTACTCACAACGGCACTGCTACGTTGTACAATCTTGGCATTAGCTTCTTCCACTCATCAGGAGAACCAATCGATGACTTCGATTCGTTCGCGTAGCAGGCGCAATTCCATAGCGACTCCTTTTTTCGCGGTAACGATCCTGTTGATGCTCGCAGGATTCTGTCAGGCCAAAGAACGAGTCTGGACTCGAACTGACGGCAAGAAAGTCAAAGCTGATTTCGTATCAGCGACGGACAAAGCGGTTGTTATTAAACGCGGCAAGAAGGAATTCAAAGTTTCGCTCGACAAGCTCAGCCAGAAAGACAGGGAGTTTGTCGCCAGGCAACTGAAGGCCAACGCCAACAAAGGTGAGGAGAAGGAAATTCGACGCCAAGTCCTGCGACTGTATCAGGTCTTGCGAAAGAAGGAACGTGACGAATTCAAACCCGAACTGAAAGAGCTTGTCACCAAGCTTGCCAAGGAGAAGGTCGAATCCAGCGCCAGCTTTTTCGAGGGAATATCCGGAGCCGACACCGGCCAAAAACCCAGCGTCAAAAAAATTGCCGTCGACGGCAATGATTCGCTCGCCGATGTCTCGGTGAAGATCGCGGGAAAATTCCGTGCGATTCAGGTCGGCCTCACGAAAGAATCCGGTTCGTGGCTTATCAGCTCAATGATCTATGAAACAGACGACGGCGAAAAGAAAAAGATGGATTTTGATACGGCTTCGGAAGTCGACCCGGATGCCGAAAAAGAGAAAGAGGAAAACGGGCGCAATCCAGCCGACGGCGAACGCGGGCTTGACGGCTATGGCCCTGATGGCAATCGCGGCGATTCTCAACAGGGCGAAGGGCGACCTGGCGGACCGCCACCAGCTGGCGACTCAAAAAGAGGCGATGGTCGACCTGGCCGTCCGCCGATGGACGATGCACCGGCGGCTGGCAAAAGTGACAAAGGTAATGATGAGGCGCCACCCTTTGCGGCACCACCGCCGGACGCACCGAGTGAAGATGATTACAACGCGGGCCACGGAGGCCATCCACCGGCTCCCTCCTCCAACTCCCAATAGTGCCACCAAATAGCGACGGACGATAGCGACGGACAATCGCGATGAAGACGTCGACGAAAACGGATACATCATTGAATAGTTCAATAACTGACGGTCCCTGTTGAGTTTTGTTCTCAAAGTACTGCACGAAGACAATCACCTGCTGGTTATCAACAAACCAGCCAGCTTGGTGACGCAGGGAGCATCGGAAGGCGAGCCGAGTCTGGTCAATCTTGCCAAGTCCTACTTGCGGCAGAAGTACGACAAGCCGGGGAATGTCTACCTGGGCGTCGTCAGCCGACTGGACATGATGTCGAGCGGCGCAATCGTTCTGGCTCGAACCTCCAAGGCAGCAAGTCGCCTGAATGTGCAGTTTCGCGACCGAACGGTTTCCAAAGTCTACTGGGCACTCATCGCCGGAAGAATGGACTCAAAGTTTGGTACGCTCGAAGATCATGTTCGCAAAGACGATGCGCAGCATCGCATGGTGACTTGCTCCGCGAACGCGAGAGACGCCAAACTGGCAAAACTCTCTTACCGGGCGGTGGCGACGAATGAACGCTGCCAACAGCTACGGATTGAACTCGAAACGGGTCGAAAACATCAGATCCGACTGCAACTTTCCAGTCGTGGAACTCCCATTCTTGGCGACCGGAAATATGGCAGCTCGAAAGAGTTTCCTAACGGCATCGCACTGCACTCCCGCAAACTGACCCTCGAACATCCGACGATCAAGGAACGAATCGAGTTCACTGCCGATGTTCCAAACTGTTGGAAAAAGTACCTTTGACGGTCTTTTCGTCGGTCAGGCCCTGGGTTACGTGGAAAGTTCATAATGCGGGTTCCCGGGGAAGCGGTATAATGTTGGTATGCCCAGCACTTCCAAATCAGTCCTGCAGCGAAGCGCGATCATCAGCGGGCTCGTTTCAAAAGACGAGCTGGAAGAAGCGATCCGTCGCGTCCGCGAACCCTCCGTCGGCTCCCCGGCGCCGCGAATCGAAATTCGTGACAGCCTGCTTGCCAAAGAGCTCGTGTCGATGGGCCTCGTAACGCCGTACCAGGCGGCTCAGCTAAAGGCCGGTCAGACCAAGCTCACGCTGGGACCGTACATCATCACCGACTGGATCGCCCAAGGCGGTATGGGGCAGGTTTTCAAAGCCGAGCATCAGATGATGGGTCGTGAAGTCGCGATTAAGGTATTGCCGAAGGAAAAATCGACTCCATCCGCCATTTCAAATTTCACGCGCGAGATTCGAACCCAGGCGATGTTGGATCACGAAAATCTCGTGCGCGCCTTTGATGCCGGCCATGACGGTAACGTCTACTATCTCGTTTGCGAGTACGTTCCGGGCACCGATCTCCGTCGCTACGTTCGATCGAACGGTGCGTTGTCGATGGCTCAAGCCGCATCACTGCTCTCGCAAGCCGCTGCCGGTTTGCAACACGCACACGACAAAGAACTTATTCACCGCGATATCAAACCGGGCAACATCCTGGTCACCGAAGAGGGTATCGCAAAAGTCTCCGACCTTGGACTGGCTGGTTTCCTGAGTGGGCCGGAAGAGGATCCGCGCAAGCACAAGATCGTGGGAACCGCAGATTACATCTCTCCCGAACAGATCAAGTCACCAGAATCGGTGACCGGCGTCAGTGATATCTATTCACTTGGCTGCACGTTGTACTACGCGATCACTGGCAAAGTCCCTTATCCGGGCGGGACGACTCGAGAAAAAGCCAGACGCCATTGTGAAGAAACGCCATGGCATCCACGTCGATTTAACAGCTCTGTCGATGAAGAGTTCGTCGAAGTCATCGCCGACATGATGGAAAAGCGACCACGCAACCGTACGCAGTCGGCCGAAGAAGTTGTCAGTCGGCTGGAACCGTGGGTCGCGGTCGGAACCCAGATGCCGGCACAGCAACCCATGAAGTCTCCATGGTCCGCTCCTCCGTTGCCTGCGACCAGCGGCGAAGAAGACGACGATCTTCAGGCGACTGCCGATGGAAGTTACGACAGTTTTGACTCGTTTTCGGGTGGGATCAGCCAGCTTTCCGGGTTTAGCCAGTCGGGCATGTCGCACGCGTCGGAAACTGGCAACTCAACCAATACGATCGCGACGGCCGAGACATCGGACGGCAAACGGCGGCGACGCTTCCCGCTGCTTCCGATGCAACCCGACAATGAACCCGAGCGGCGATTCTCATCTGTTTTTGTCGCACTTGCGATCGCGATTCCTGTTTCGCTGATCATGGGTGTACTCATCACCCTGGTCACCATTCTACTGACGGTGCCAGACTCCATTCCGCCACTGGACCTGCCGCATTTCCAGACTCCGACGACTGGCGAATTGTCACCGAATGAAGCCAGGGAAGAGACCGACACGGAAACGACCCCGAAAGACGGCGAATCCGGAGCCGGGTAGACTCGTTAGGCGAAAGGCGAATCAGCAACCACCGGCATAGCCGGTGGTTTGAGGGAGGCCCCTCGAACCGGGGGATAACGTAAATATCCGTGACGGTTACATAAATTTTTATCTGCCGCTCGCTTTAAAGCATTGAGAATGCCTCATTCTGCCAAGAGTGTCGAAACACGGACGAATCGAATTTGAACATCTCCTCGCGTACTCCTGAAGGTAGACCAGGCAAATGCGTCCTGTGCGGCGCCATGACAAACATCGAATTCTCTGATCCGGCAAACGATGCGCCTTGCCCCAGTTGTGGCCAGCTACTTTGGGCTTCGACTCAATTGGCGGAGCAACTTTGGCAACGATGCGACGAGATCCTTGATGCCTCGCCAGTCGAACGTGCTACAGACGCCCGAATTGATGAATTGGGTATCGACTCGCTTGAAACAATTGAGCTTGTTATGGAACTCGAAGAGCAGTTTGACGTGAGCATCCCCGAGGAAGATGCAGAGGGTATCCATACAGTTGGCGATTTACTTCGGTACATCCAGAAGCGGCGATAGTCGCCTTTCGCTTGGCGAATGTAGCGGTACCTTCGTCGAGTAAAGGACGATATTCATAGATCTGTGTCCGATATAATGCATCACGCACACATTTGCGGCCGCCCTCCAACCTGATTCAGCGTAACAACTTTATGAAGCCCAAAATCGCATTCCTTTGTCTAATTGCCTTTGTAAGCCCTCTGTTCGGTGAACCGCCTGAATTTGGCGACGATTCAAAACGTCAGGAAGGCGTACCGGTCGGCGTGGTTACGCACCACACCCACAAGAGCCAGGTATTCCCCGACACGATTCGCGAGTATTACGTCTACGTGCCGAAGCAATACGATGCCGAACAGCCAGCGGCTGTCATGGTGTTTCAGGATGGCCACGCCTACGTCAGTGAAGATCACGGCTACCGCGCGACGATCGTCATGGACAACCTGATTCACCAGGGAAGAATGCCAGTCACCATTGGGATCTTTATCAATCCTGGCGTATTTGCCGACGAACTTGACCAGCGGATAGGTTGGAAGCTCCCCAACGGCTTGCGAGGCAACCGCTCTTTCGAATACGACTCGCTGAACAGCGACTATGCCCGCATGCTCGAAGAAGAGATTCTTCCTGCAGTCGCCAAAAATTATCGGCTTACCGACAATCCTGATCAGCGAGCGATTTGTGGAGCCAGCTCCGGCGGCATCTGCGCCTTCACCGTTGCATGGGAACGCCCCGACCTGTTTCGAAAGGTAGTCAGTCATATCGGTAGCTACACCAACATACGCGGCGGTCACGTTTATCCAGCGCTCATTCGCAAGGGAGAGAAGAAACCGATTCGTATCTATCTCCAGGACGGATCGAATGACCTCGACAACAAGCATGGCAACTGGTGGTTGGCGAACCAGCAGATGAATGCCGCGTTGAAGTTTCGCGATTACGACCTGATGTGGTCACCCGATGAGGGCGACCATGGCCCAACGTACGCCGCGCCAAAATTGCCAGAGGCAATGAAATGGATCTGGAGAACGGGAGAAGGCACCGAGAATGAATAGCCAGCGATTCTCAGCGATGCTCCTGTTGGCGGTAGCCCTTCTCGCCATAGCGTTCGTCCCCACGAAAAAAACACTAATCATCCCAGATTGCAGAGGCAAAGAATGGTTCCGTTTTCAAGACGGTGATCGCATTAGCCTTTACGCCCGTGAGCAAGGCGAGGACGCTGACCTCATAGTTGAATCCATTGAGGTTACTAACGGCGAAATCATCGAAGGAACCAGTGCCATTTCCAGAAAAATGGAACTTCAAGTTCGAGTCACTCTTCTGCAGCGTTTCAAGCTTCGGGGGCGTTCGAACGACATAAGAATGGCGACGTTAACTCACAGACGTGCCCCTTGACCTCACAATTCGGAGCCGTGCAAGTTCGAAAACTGCTGTTGCCGACTGGAATTTGAATTTCGTCGACAGTCCTTTGCATACCCGACGAAGGTGAGCCCTGTTTGAATGTTATCTCGAATCCAGTATGGCGTTGGTAGTGTCCGGATCTCTACGACAGTCAAGAACGGCGTAAATGCTGACGACGTCTCCGTCCAACAGATAATAAATTGCGAAAGGAAACCGTTTCGAGATAGCGCGATGAAAGCCTTGGTACATAACATGTACGCCTCCATGCAACGAAAGACGATCGACGTCAGCGATTAGTGCTTTAGCAAATTCAACCCCCAGCCCTTGTCGCTGAGATTCGTAGAAGTCCGCTGCTGCTTCCAAGTCGCTAGCCGCGCCGGGAAGGATTCGGATCGCTTTCATGAGTGACGTTTCAACAGGCGTTCCTTAACAACGTCCCAATCTTCGAAGTCAACGCTGCCATCCAAAACAGATTGGCGACGCTTGGCAAGTACGTCGCCGTGCCAATCAGGCGAAGGAACCTGCTCCGGTTGCTGAGATAGATCAACCCAGATTGCCTCCATGAGATTAAGTTTCTGATCTGTGGTAAGTCCAGAGATTGAAATATTGGAGTCAGCCATGTAGATGCCTCTGAAATATATGGACGCACTGCCAATATTATAGTCGCTCGCTGCTTCCGAAGAAAACGCGGTCTCCCATTCCCCCTGATGCGATATAGCCGCATAACGGCGTACATAGAGCGCGGCGGCATTGTATCCAGTTTAGCGGAGCGAATCGTGGGTTATGTCCGACTCGCGTTCATTACTCTGCATGTCACGATGAACCTGACTAAATTTCACTAGTCGATGATTTCCACGTAGACGGATTGCGGCCCCGGGACACGAGACACGTGGTCCATCCGTTGCATCTCGAAGCGTTGCTTGCTTTCGAGGACATCGTTGAAAAGTGCCATTCGACCTTCAATCCCAACATACGACCTATCAAGTCGTTCCACGACAACAGAAGCTACACCCTCGGAATTAGTCGTCGAGTGGTAACTGTCAGGACGTCTCGGCATAAAGACACCCATCGGCTGGATTGACACCGGAGTATCAGCAAGAGGAGCGCCTAGAGAGTCTGACAGTCGAATTCGGTACGTTGGCGCGGCACAGCCTGCGAAAAACACCAATAGCAATAAGCCAGTATGAGATCTCATTTTTCTCACTTCGAAACGAGCAACACAGCAAGTTATCTCGAAAACGAAAAACGCAAGCAACTGCGCAAACCATAACTTGCGCAGCCAGCTGGCATTCAGACCTGCCAGAAGCAAACCTGGCTTCCGCCCTGAATAACGATGGCGCAAGTACCATGGGTTTTGATTTCCATTGGCGGGAGCGCAATTTCGGCTCCAGCAGCAGCCGCCGTTTCAACGGCCGCTTGAATGTCAGGAACGAGTGCGTAGGGGCGAACAATTGGTTCTTCTGTTTCACTCATCGGCGCACGAACGCCCAACAATTCTCCACCCTCCAGTTTCGCCGTTCGGGCTCCGCCAAGATTTGCATCGCCTTCTCCAAACGTCACATTGTGAGTCTGCGAATAGAGCTCACATACCGCGTCAACGTCGTTGGCCACGATTTCGAGATAATAGATCTTCATTGTTCAAAGTTCCTGTCATTTTTGCCAAGCTGAAGAACAAACTATCGTAGTCGTCTGACGGCGCGATCACCATACACCACGAACCAAACGCCATGGAACGGACTCTGCATACGATTGATATTCCAGGCTGTTGGTAAGGACGCGCTCCTCTGCGAGTATCCGCGCCGCCAGGAAAGGTACAAGCAGAATCACCGCGACTCCGCCGACCCAGTTCGGGCCTGCCAGCCAACACGCCCACGCCATGACGACTTCGCCCGCGTAAGCGGGATGACGAACCCAGGCGTAAGGACCAGTCGACGTCACCGAACGCAGCGCTGGTAGAACCGCAAAGTTACGTCCCAGCCGAATGAGCGATACTGCTGCAAAAACGGTTGCTACGGCAAAGACGACTTCCGCATAGCCCGGCCACGATCCAGGATCCGGCGAACACTTGAATGCGAAACCGCCTGCCACGATCGATGGCAACGCATGGAGCAGCTCACGAGGTTCGCCATGTCGCACCACGTTCGCGCGCGTGATCAGCAGCGTCCCCACGACAAAGTGCAACAGAGATACGGCGATCCGAACCACTGTCCATCGATCCGCAGCAGGTGAAGTCGCGAGGCCCAAAACGCCCCAGGCAATCACATTGACGCCCAACGTGACATTCATGACTCGCTGGGAAACCATCATCGATGCGACTTATCAGGCCGTGAATTTAGTAGAGGACCCAGCCCCAGTTAAAGAAGTAACTCAGCCCGTTAAAGATGAGGAGTCCGAGAATCCAGAAAACCCAACCGGGCATTCCGCCGCCACGTTGTGGTTGAGGCGCGTGATGTGGATCCTGTTGTCCCGGTTGGTCGAAATTGTCGCCCTGACTCATACCATGCCTTTCAATTCACGGGGTATCTATTTAACGCGTAATGTACGTCATTTCCCGCACTCCAGGAAGCGCGCTCCATCGTGACAATGATCGGACGCTTACCAATCGCCGGATTCTCTCAAGAATTGCCCTAATCAGGGAAGGCCAAGCCCAATTAGCTGTCATTTTGCGCTGGTGAGCTCGTTGCGGAGGGTGTCGATCTTGACTGGAGGTTCGATCTCCTTTTCCGCATTCTCGGTTTTCAGAAGGACGTCTCGTGTTTTGCGAAACATCTTGTCGATACGATCCTGGGCGCTGCGGTCATCGCTCGAGAACGATTGCTGCCGCTCACGCATTTTGCGATTAAGATCATCACGAGTTTGCAATCCTCGCATTTCGTCGAGCAGTTCTTCCGCTTTTTCAAAGCGACTGTCTTTGATGGCTTTGCGAATTCGCAGGGCAAGGACCCGGCGACGAGCCGTGATCTCCACCATTTGCTCCTGGATCCCTTTGAGAAATCCCTCCGCCTCCAACCGGCGACTGTCATCCGCCAATGGAGCCGACACCTGCGTTTGATACCCTGGAACGATCGGTAATCTCGCCAGAATTCGGCCGCCATTCTTGACGTACATAATCTTAATATCGTGCTCGTCTTTTGGAATTTCGATCTGCCCTTGCCAGTCGGTTCGCCCAATAAACGTCGTATTCTTCTCGTCCGGCAGGCGATAGTACACGTCATACCCGGCCAGGCTCTCCGCTTCGTCGCCACGTTTGTGCAAACGAAGAACGGATGACGGATTGCCCGATTCAACAACCATGCCGATCCGCTCCACCTGGCGACTGGAACGAGACCGCAGGGGACTCTTCATGCCGGACACGATGCTACATTCGATCGTTCCCGATTTCTGATCCTGCGATTCGACTCGAAGCAGCGTCCACGGAATCGGGATGATTCCATTCTCGACGACTTTTCCCAGCCGGTCGGATCGCCTGGTCACGCCAGTCAAAATCGTTCCGGCCGGTGGAAGGATCCGGTTAATGACCGCGTTTCCAGTCAACAATCCGGCTTTCATCGTCACGACGACTCGATCATCCTTCGAACGCCCGATGAGACCGATCGGAGTGAACGAATCGACGACGGATTCCGCGATGGCTTCGTCCAGTCGACTGGACTGCCGGATCCTCTTTGACGCAACGGCCCGCCATTGGCGACTGCGAAGATCCAGCTCCCGAACTTGCACAAGAATCGCACCGCTATCCAGCGATGCGCCGACGAGGAAGAGCTTGTCGCTTTCCTCGATCTTCTCTTCAACGGCGGCAATGGTATCAAAGGTTGGCCACGCGACGTCGCGAGCCAAGGCCGGGGCGAGCGAGGGCGGTGAGTCAGAGACCGTCAGGTTCCAGGCAGCGCCAAAGATGCCTTCGGAATGGCGGGCGATTGCTGCGGCGATGCGATCGGCGCCGACGGACTGGACTTCCGGAGTATTCTGAACCGCGAGCCAGACTTTGACTTTGTAGGCATTGGTGGACCAGTTCTGGGCAATCGCGTTGTGGGGTTTAAGAAGGAATACAATTGCTAACGAAAGAAACAACGCCTGGAGGTGTTTTGTTTTCGCGGCGCCGGGAGGGCGAGGCTCCGTCCGAGCCGCTGAGCTTGGCAACGCGCACGGGC
>CALHZT010000155.1 GCA_938040995.1 uncultured Pirellulaceae bacterium
CTCTGCGGGAGCGGCCTGACTGGCCTGCGGCTCCGGAGTGGTGCCGTCATTGCTCATAACCATTTTTATACTGTCTCCGCGTTATGCGAATTTATTTCGTGATTGGTGACTGCAACATCATCAGAGAATTGTGTGCTGCGAAGCTCGATTCGATGCCAACTCAATGAGGGATTGTTGTGCGCCGAACTGATAATGTGAATACCCCGTCGGCTGAATGCAATAGCGCGGCTTGCTGAAAAGGGGTTTTTGCAGTCGGATGGTTCGCGGAAGCCGGTAAGTCACCTGGTGCCTGTACCTTTCATGGTAGCTACGAGACAGTTTCGCGACCGGATCAGCAAAAACGGTTGCGGGCGAGAGTCGCCGGGAAAGTCATCTGTTTAACCGAAAGCGCACAAAAAAAGGGCAGAACTAATCCGAAGACCAGTCCTGCCCCGCACGGGGGTGAGAAAGCAAAATTCTCGGGAGTGGATAATGGGTATTGCCCCCGTCACTCCTCTAAACGAATAGTAGTTTGGGTTTGCCGCTGGTAAACGTTAATGATTGCGAAAACCCAATGAATTGAAGGGGTCGCAGGGAGGTCGAATGGGTCCTGACGGCTGGCGCAAACAATGGGCATCACAACCTGTACAAGCCGAATCTGGACGGCTCAGGAATTCGTCTCGAATGCAGGTTCTGCGGGCGCGAAGAAGCGAGGCTGACCGCGACATGTGGTTTCGACGGACCGGTATGAGCTCCGGCGGCGGAAGTCAGCAAAGCGACAGTGGTAACAGCTATGCACAAGTCTTGCGAAGCTTTACGTGTGGTACTCGGCATTGATGCGGACGTATTCGGCTGTCAGGTCGCATGTCTTGAAGCACGCGGAAGAATCGCCTTCCTTGAAACTGATATCAATGCAAATCACGCGATTCGATTTCATCGAGTTTGAAACAGCCGCCTGATCAAATGGAACCGGGCCACCCATTTCGAAAAGAATATTGCCGTTCACTTTGAGCGTTACATCAATGGGGTCAAATGTTGGCCCCGCGTAGCCTGCTGCTGACACAATGCGGCCCCAGTTGGGATCGGCACCGGCAATGGCCGTCTTTACGAGTGGACTGGCGCCGATGGCTTTGGCGATCGTCATTGCATCCTTTTCGGAACCGCAACCCGTGACACTAATTTCCATCACGTGGGTTGCGCCTTCGCCGTCATCAACAATGGCGTGAGCCAACTCACTACAAACGATTTCCAGCTCGCTTTGAAATTTCGGAATATCGGCATTCGATATTTCTGCGGTTTGTGCTGCACCGCTGGCCACAAGGAGCACAGTATCGTTGGTGCTCGTGTGGCCATCCACACTGATCGCGTTGAAGGTCGATTCGCAAACCTCCTGAAGAATCTTTTCGGCGGTAGAACCGGAAAGCCTGGCGTCCGTCATAATCACGCCGAGCATGGTGGCCATATTCGGGGCAATCATTCCGGACCCTTTTGCGATTCCGGTGATCGTCACTTCCTGGCCATCCAGTTCGACAGTTCGCGATACCACTTTGCGGACAAGATCTGTCGTCAGGATTCCATCGGCTGCCGCAAATAGCGAATCGAGTCCGGATCCAAGATTCTCAGCCGCGGAAGAGATTCCCGCCTGAATCTTCTTCATGTCGAGATGTTCGCCGATGATACCTGTCGACATGACAAGCACCTGGTCAGCCGAGATACCGCAGGATCTCGCCGTCATCTCGGTCATGGCCAAAGAATCAAGCATACCCTGTTCGCCAGTGCATGCGTTTGCGTTTCCGCTGTTCGTAACGACGGCTCGAAAGCCTTCCATCGGCGTGCGTTGCCGATCAAGAATCACGGGTGCCGCACAAACGCGGTTAGTTGTGTAGACGCCAGCCGCAACAGCCGGTTTTTCGGTGACGATCAATGAAACATCAGGCTTACCTGATGACTTGATTCCGCAGGCCACGCCGCTAACCTGAAATCCCCTGGGCATCGAAAGACCGACTCGTGACACTGACTCACTGCTCATGAAGTTGGCCTTACGCCTGGTAACCGATTGATGCCCGACACTCAAAAATGGTAGTTGGTTACGGCGCCAAAAGGAATGGGGAATTCAGGGGCCAACTTACTGCCATGCGAGGGGCGAGTTTGCGGAGCCTGAAGAGTTTCGTTTCTATCGCAAGGCGGTTGTCTCATCGAAGCCGAACATCAGGTTCATGTTTTGAACTGCAGCACCAGATGCCCCTTTGATGAGGTTGTCGATCACGCTCAATGTGATGATGTAATCACCAACGACTTTGACGCAAATGTGGCATCCGTTGGTGTGCGTAACATCCTTTGTTTTTGGTGGTTTGTTTACGATTTGCACGAACGGCTCGTCCGCGTAGTCATTTCGAAATAGCTCGATTGCATCTTCTGCAGTGAAATCGCTTCCGGCAAGTCTGGCGTACCCAGTCGTGAGAATGCCGCGGTCCATCGGCACCAGATGAGGTGTAAAGATGACATTTGCCATCTGGTTACTTTGGGTGTTTGGCGACAGCAAACTGCCAAGAATTTGAGAAATTTCTGGAGTGTGTCGATGCTGCCCAACTGCGTATGCTGCGATACTTTCATTGCACTCGGGATAGTGAGTCATCAGTTTTGGGTTGCGACCGGCCCCGCTGACTCCGCTTTTCGAATCAAAGATGATCGAATTGGGATCGACGACTGAATGACGAACCAATGGCGCCATCGCCAGGATTGCAGACGTCGGATAACAACCTGGATTCGCGACAACCTGACTGTTTCTTATCTTGTCACGAAATAGCTCAGGAAGCCCATATGGCACTTCCCCAAGGCGATCCGGATCTGGATGAGTCACCTGGTACCACTGCTCGTACAACTCGGCGTCCCAGATCCGGTAGTCAGCGCTAAAGTCGATGACTCGGGTTCCGCCCGCGATGATCTCGTGAATCGCACTGGCAGAAGCCGCGTGTGGAAGGCAGCTAAAGACACAATCGCACTGCTCGGCGACTTCGCTGGCAGAAAGCGGAAGCAGTCGCAGGTCCAGCATTCCGGCCAGCTGCGGGTGGACTTCCGACACGTGCAGCTTCGTTTCCTGCCGAGTCGTCAGGCAGGTAATCTCAACCTCCGGATGCCGCAGCAGGATCTTGATAAGTTCCATCGCGGTATAGCCGGAACCGCCGAGAATGCCAATTTTGATCATGTCATATTCCGAGATGGTTGCGAAGTGCGACGAATATACGAGGTCAATTCCCGTGTGGCTATGTCATCAGACAAATGGAATCGCTCAATGCTCGCTGGCAATTGCTCGCGAGCATCAGGAATTCACGAAAAAAGGCCTCCTTTACGGAGGCCTTTAACGGAGGCCTTTGAGTTTGGCGTGTATACACTTCGTCGCTTCTTTCGCGAAGCGAAATGCAACTTTAGCGACGGCGGCGAATGATTCCGACGAGGCCGACAAGCAGAAGTGCGAATGCCGATGGCTCAGGAACTACATTCGTTGCTCCTGGCGTATCGCCAGAGAAATCGCCGAAGTCGCCAATTTCCCAAGTGCTGCCGCAATCTTCTGTCAGGAAACCGTGGGCAGGTGTGAAGTCACCATCCGGGCCAACAATGACACCAAAGCCGTAGTCAACGTCAGCGTTGTCATCGCCATCCACGAGGCTTACCGCAGCAACTACCGAAGACCATGGAGCGGCGGCGTCGAAAACACCATCATCGTCCATATCGAGATCGTCACCACCCATGCCGGTAAATCCGGCAACGAGAACGAAGGCCTGTGGCGATCCGAAATAGTCGACACCGGATGTCGTTTGATCGGAAACATAGAATCCATCGGCGTTGAACGATTCGCCATCGAGTGGAATTGCAAATGTGATTTCGCCCGGATTGAATTCCGTGCTGATGGAAAGAAGCGTGTGTCCATCAAGAGCGCCACCGGCCATTCCGCCAGCGAGTTCGACAAAGTTCATCGTGTCAGTTCCGGGTTCGGAGATGCGGAACTCGTTGACACAGATTTGTGCGTGAGTCAGGGAAGCCAACATTGCTATTACAAGTGTGGCAATCAGTCGTCGAGTCATTAGTTCTTCCTTTCGGATAAGTAGATTCTTCACAGTAGTGAATTGGGAGAGTTCTCATAAAACGTGAACACGCCGGTAATTAAAAGCCGGCGCGTTCACGAAACATGAGAAGTTCGCCATGTACGTGTAGCGCAGTCGCCAAGTGCACCCAACCATATTGGACGCACCGCTACCTGTCGGTGCAGAAGCAACCTGTAAATTTTCCGCGGGGGTAAATCAACATTCGCTCATTGGCAATCCTCCAACGAGCCGCAAGAAACAGAAGAGCAAGTTTGATGACAACGTCCATCAGCCGGACATGAAGTCCAGGTACACGCGCACAAGTGTCGCGGAATAAGAATTAGGCTGATGTCGGAAGTCACTTGCTGCTCCTTTGATTGAACGGAAGGTATGTTGGCCCAACTTTTCCACGTTCGCAAGCCTCAAGGTTGAATAAAAACCAAATTTCTTGCTCTCTTCATGTCGGCTCAATGTTGGCGCAATAGCAGGCAATAAATTCTTGACTAAACGTCGGAGAGTATTGCAGCAAGCTCGGCGAGCATAATCGCCGTGGCGCCCCAGATTCGGTGATTTTCGTACTGAATGGTGGGAACAACCGCCCGCCCGGGGCCATCGATTCCGGGGGGAATCTCTACCTCGGATTCGACTACGTTCTCCGGGCTGACCAAGTCGCGAACTGGCAGCTCAATCAACTCGGCGACTTCCGACGGATTTGGTTGCATCTCAGGCCGCTCGGAGCACCACGCCACGATGGGTGTCACGTGAAAGTTGCTGACGTAGAGAAAGAGGGGACTTAGCCGACCGATTACCTGGATACCATCCGGAGGAATGTTCAATTCTTCATGCAGTTCTCGCAATGCTGCCAGTTCTGGCGACTCGCCCGGCTCGATCCTTCCGCCGGGCAAGCCAATCTGGCCCGCGTGATCTTTGAGGTGCGCGGCTCGCAACGTCAGCGGCAGATACCATTCGCCCGAGTGTCGATAAAGCAGTGAAACCACGGCGGCTTGCCGAGCCGTCGGTGGAGCCGGATCAAAATGACGACCGGCGCAATGCACAGGCGCCAATGGCTCCTGAGCCGCACGGCCAGGAAGAGGTTTCATTAATCGCGATGCCAGGCGATCGGGAAGCGAGAGATCCGTCATGGTGTGCCGCCTGGTTTCGGTAAAAATTCAATAAGCTGGTAGGATGCGTTTTGCTGCCGCAGTCGAAACTGCTCCGGCAATTCGAGGTGCCAATGCACATCTCCATAGTGCCTGGCAACAATCACCCACTCAATATTCTCTTCGCGCAGAAATTCGCTGATCTCATTTCCCGGCGGCTTGGGCCGTGGCCGGTCAAAGCCCATGCGGCGAAGGCGCCTTCGCCGACCGTACCATTGCACAATCGACTGACTATCTTGCGGAGTATCTTTCCAGGTCGCAAACTCGGCTCGATGGGCGTACCACTTAAACGTCTGGTTGTACATCGGAGTCAAAAAAAGCGAATCTTGCGGTGTGTTCTTTCGGCTCCATTCGCAAATCGCCTTCCAGTCACCATCGTCTTGCCGCTGCGCAACTCGCGAACGGTTTCTTGTTCGCCCCTGCATGTCGGCTGGAGCTCGCCGGTCCCTGGTGTGTTTCGCAAACGTCGAAAAAGCGGACACCGCAACCAGAATCAAGGCGATAGCAAATGCCCAACCGCGCCGGCCCTCAGGCATGCCAGGCATACCAGGCATGCGTTTCGTCGTCGTACCCGATGCGTCCCCTGCTCCAGCTCCTGAAATCCAGGCGACCAGGCAAAATACAAAACCAATCGGGACCATACTGTCCGTCATGCGATACCAGTAGTACCGCATCCAGTTCGAACAGATAAACGGATTGCGGTGCGTGATCAGTTCAATGATGGCTCCGGTGGCCGCAAGCAACACGCATCCGAGTACAAAACGGTTCAGCCGTTGCAGTCGCAAACCAAAACCGCGCCCCAAACCGTCCGGGCTCTGCCGGGCAAGAAACCGCCACATCGCCAACCACGCACCGATCAATATTGAATGACGGACGATTTTAAGCGTTGCGAACTTCGACAGCAGCAGGTGATGACCAAGTCGCTTGAAAACGTAAATTCGATGGGCCTGCTTCACGTCCTCCGGATCGGCTCCGAGGTCCAACCTCAACGCTGCGAACACTCCGGGCGCGGCCACGCACAAAGCAACAGCCGCCGGGAGAACGAGCGAGCCCATAGTTGGTCGATCTTTGTCGCATAACCACGCAATAAAGGCCGCCACCAGAGCCCAACCGCCAACGAGCGGATGATACGCTGCCCCCAGCCCAAAAAGTGGCAACGCATACCGGTAGTTGCCGCTCACAAGATTCCCAAGCCCGAAAAGCACAAACACATACGCCGGCACTTTGGCTTCGCAACCGCCGACAACCCACTCGCCCGCGAGGTCGGCTTTGTCCCAGAGCATCACGGCCATCGAAACAGCGAACAGGTGCCAGCCGAACCATGACGGCTGGCCGCTGCGATCCGCGCCGAACACTCGCCGCGACAGGAACATCCATCCCGCGGCCAAAGCAACCCAACCGCCGACTCGACTGACCCACGCGTAAGTCGGCAGCGAAAGGAACTGCGACATCCAGCCAATCGTCCAATGAAAAACCGGATGGGCTTCCTGCGATTCAAGGAACAAGTCGCCGGAGCACCAGGTCGGGTTCCAGAAATGCACAGACCGGGCGAGGTAGTGCGATTCATTGACGAGCGGCGCACGCTGGCCGGCGGCGACGAAGAACAGGACGACGATCGCGAAGAGTTCAGCCGCGACCACCCAGCGAACGCTTTTCGCCGGCGTGTCATCGTCGCTCGTGGTCTCGCCTGAGTTGGTTAACGCGTCGCTGCTCATTCTGACACGGTAACATCCTCACTCGACTGCCGTTAGTCCAGCACTCGTTATCGTCCCAGGCCAGTTCCGTCGTCTCCGTCGTCTCGCGGTGCGGCACCTCGTGGCCTAAAATTCGACGCGATCGAAGACGAACACAGCGGCACGGGAGGGCGAGGCTCCGTCCGAGCCGCAACACGAACACAGCGGCACGGGAGGGCGAGGCTCCATCCGAGCCGCAACACGATCACAACGGCACGGGAGGGCGAGGCTCCGTCCGAGCCGCAACACGATCACAACGGCACGGGAGGGCGAGGCTCCGTCCGAGCCGCGCCCAATTCAAACTAACGCAACAACATCCCACACCCAAATCAAAAACCATGAACGATCAATCCGCAAATTCACCCGGCCGCGCCCTTCGCAATGCCGTTGCAACCGATGCACTTCAGGTACCGGGTGCACCTTTCGCTCTCGCCGGACGCCTCATCGAGCGCATGGGATATCCGGCCTGCTACCTTTCCGGCGGTGCGTTCTCAGCCGGCATTTTGGGCATTCCCGACGTCGGACTCTTCACGCTGACTGAACTCGTTCAACAAACGACTTGGCTAACGCGGGCGATCGACATTCCGCTCATCGTGGATGCTGATACTGGTTTTGGCGATACCGCAAATGTCGAGCGAACGATCATTGAACTTGAAGCGGCGGGCGCGGCAGCGATTCAGCTGGAGGATCAGCAGTTGCCTAAACGCTGCGGGCATCTTTCTGGCAAGTCGTTGATCTCGACCGATGCGATGTGCGCAAAGATTCAGGCAGCGGTGGCGACTCGATCCGACAGCGATACCGTGATCATCGCCCGAACGGATGCCCGTGGGGTCGAAGGCGCCGATGCGGCAATCGATCGGGCGAAGCGATATGTCGATGCGGGAGCCGACTGGATCTTTCCAGAATCGCCGCGCGACAAGTCAGAGTTTGAGAGGTACGCCGACGAGCTGGATGTCCCGCTCGTCGCCAATATGACCGAGTTCGGAAAGAGCCCACTTTTGAACTTCGACGAACTAAATGACATGGGATACAAAGTCATTCTCTACCCAGTCACCATGCTTCGAATCGCCATGCGAGCCATCGAGGCAAGTCTCGCCGTGCTGGAGCAGGACGGAACCCAGGAGAGCTTGCTGGACCTGATGCAGACTCGCGAGCAGCTTTACGACTTGCTCGATTACGAAGACTACGGGGAACGAGACAAAGCTTACGGCGGCGATATGACCATGTAAGGATCGTTCGATCAATTAGTGTCGAATCTCCGTTCATGACGACTCAATTGACGGCCTATGGCGCCTATGGCCGTCTTCCCCGCGAACGCGGGGACCCACTCGAAGCGTACTAACGCTCGACGTCTTTCCCTGCATCAAAAAGCCAATCCGATTCCATGGATTCCCGCCTGCGCAGGAAAGACGGAGTAAGATCAGGCAGTAATTTCACGAACGATCCTAACCGTCCACGCGGGCAAGGGTCTGGCTCAATTTTTCGGCGGCAAACTGACTCATTTCGCTTTGCAGACAAACGCCGAAAATTTGTGCCTGACTCTGTCGAACCTGACGGAACGTAAATATCCGTGAACGGTTACTTGACCGGTTAGGCAAGAATGGCGAGCCCACTCCTGCATCTGGCTCCCGCCCGCAAGGTCTGCCATTCAAGGGGCATATGGAACCAAAAGCATGTCGGTTTTCGCCGATTGACAGACCCCCTCCGATGGTGGTACAAAAGGTGTTCTGGGTGGAGAAGCCAAGTGGGAGGGACATGGAAATGCAATGCAGATCTTGCGGATCTCACAACATTCGTCGTAGCGAAACGCTCAATCGCTGGAATCCTCTTCGATTCGTCGTGGTGTTCGCGCGTTGTCACGCCTGTTTCAGCGTGCAGTTAACTGCCAATCGTCAAGCCGTTCGCGGCTCTCGCGTGAAAAGAGAATCTGCCTCGAAGAGTTCTTTGGGCTGAATTCTAGCCCCAAACCGTCGTAGCCGGAGTGGTTGTCTCTTGTAGCCGGAGTGGCAGTCTTTTGTAGCCGGAGTGGCAACACTTCGGGCCGCACCGCCAAAGCGACCTAAAACGCAATTCGCCTGAACTGTTGCCAGTCCAGCTACGTTCAGGCTCGCCTGATTCCTGACACCCCTACCTTCGATAGACTTCTCGCAGCGGCGACTCCGGATCCAGCACCCCATCCGTTGACTGGACCCTCGTTGCAATATCCTTCCGCACCTCTTCAATCCCGGTCGTGCCGAACTCCAGGCAACCGAGGATATTCTGCTGCCGCTTGATCAGCTCCTGCTCCACCGCCTGTAGCTGCTGCTTCACGTCCAGATGAGCATCACGGATATGCTTCTCATTCTTCGCGACCATTTGTTGAAGCACATTCTCCCGCAACCCCTGCGCAAGATTCTCACCGATATTTGACCGCAAGTACCAGCTCGGAGTCGCCAGGGTTCCGCTCAAATCTACCGCGACCTCAATCGTCCCGACGTCCGCCAACGAGTCATGAATCGCCGAGGCCATCTCGCCCGAATCATATTCCGGGTGCAACTGCGGAGTCAGCGAGATCCCGGTTTGCTTGATGATCATTTCGCCCGCGAGCGTATCGCCACGAATGCCGATGTTCACCCAGACATGCGACTGGCAAGGTGAAGTCGCAACGGCCAGTTGCTGTGCGTTACCCAGCAACCTTCCTTTTTGGCGTGCATTGGGAATATCGATGGTTACGGTATCGTGTGGGATCGTCGATGTTCCATCAAAAGTCGCCTGGATCAGAACCGGGCGATCGCCAATCGTCTGAATGACGACTTCTGTTGGCTTGCCGGACCGTTCCGGATTGGAACTCAGACCACTGATCGTACCTTCCAGCCCGACAACTTCGTCACCACAGCGTCCTTTGCCCTGAAGCACCAGCGATTCGACAAGCACGTCGGCTCGCGGCGACGTACCAGGAAAGTGCACGTCGCGCCCGCGCTCCGCAAACGCCCCACGCCTGGCCGACAACGTTGGCGAAAATCGGCGTGTCCAGCGTACCCACTGCAATACATTTTCGATCCGCTCGGTGACTTCGGAACCAAGCAGGTACTCGGAAAGCGAATCCGAATCGAGCGCGTTAAATTCGACTTCCTTGCCAAGCAACGCGAGATCTTCGGCGAGCGCTTCATCGAGCGCCACGTGATCCATCTGCATCTGCTGCTGAACGTGATTCATCTGGCGGCGGACTTCGAAGATCTCACGCCCGAGGCCATCCAGTTGGGCAATCGCCTGCTGATACGTCTCGATATTGCGAAGGGGATTTTCACCCGACTCGACCAGCGAGATCTTCAAACCGGCGACTTTTTCTTTGAGCGCCTGCGCCTGCTCGTCAATGCGAGCGTACTCTTCCGGCCAACGCTGCAGCACCTCGTCGGCTGTCTTGACCGATGCCAACTCCAGATTCACGCCTTGCTGAATTTCTTTATTTGCCGAGTCGAACCAGTTCTTGCCCAGCCGGTCAAAGTAACCCGCCAGATCCGCTTCGTAACTGGCTGCACGACTTGAATCAATCGCCCCAGAGGCGACACGATCCGTTCCAAGATCAAGCCCGCGAAGAATGCCGCGGCGAACCACCGCCTGGCGTCTGAGGAGGCACTTCTTGTCCAGCTTGAGATCGACCAGTTCGGCTTCGAACAGATTCTTCATCGGATGGTATGGATCAGCGACGGCCAGGTTAACCATCTGTAAACGTCCGTCGCGCAGAGAACTGCGGACTTCGGCAAGATCGACTTTGGCCCCCGTTACGCGCTGCACAGCCTGGACGACGAGAATTCGCACGACTGGATTGGTCGCAAGCAGCATGAAGAGCACGGCAAGGCTCCCCAGCAACAACCTCGGGACAATGTACTTCCATCGAAAAAAACGCATTATCCAACTCTCCACGATGTCAGTTCTTTGTCGTCGCCAAACAGGGCTCGACCCAGTTCAAACGAGCGAGCCGATGTTGACCAGGCGGCCAGGTTCCTGGCAAAGTAGCCAGTCAAAATCCGGTAGGTCGGAAAGACAAGAAACAGCCCGACAACAAAACCGCCAGCTGTAACGGTGTTGTTAAAGTCAGTCCACGGAATCAATGGCGCCTCGTACATCCAGGCATAAACCGGTTGCAACGACTCAATGGCGAGAATCTGCTCACCGAACCAGTCGAGCCCGGAAGTGCAAAGCAGGCCAATGCAGGTGCATATCGCGGCTGAAAGAAGACCAGCCAGAATGTTGACTCGCAAAAGGAAGAGCAACGCCATCAAGACGACAGCGGTCAGATTACCTTTTGGGACGAGGCCAAGCATGATCCCGATCGAACACCCCAAAGCAATTTGCTCTGGTGAGCATTCATCGGTCAATGCCTTTGTCAAAAAACGCATCGAGCGCGCAAAACCAATCATCTCTGTTCCCCCGCTAGCACCGCCGACAGACTTTTAGGACTTACTCCTCAAAGGTCCATCGACCGTTGCAATCGTCAAACTTGAGTGACGCAGAAATACCTTGCATCGGAGGGCAGGATTTGTGGGCAGAAGAAGTCTGCAACATCGAGGCTTGCTGGCAAAGCCAGCGGATGAGGAGGGATTCGAACCCCCGGTACAGTTGCCCGTACAGCAGTTTTCAAAACTGCCGCCTTAGTCCACTCGGCCACTCATCCGTGCTCTAACTGAATGACGCCCGGCCGCGTTCACGGTTCGGGCGCTATCGTCTCAAGCTGGCAAATTCTATCAAAGCCGTGAATCTGGGGGAACCCGCAACGGATGCAGCAGCGGCGGCTAACGAACCCTGAATTCGGTGACGCGGACAAGGGATCCGAGGTCTCTAATAAAATCTGAAGGGTTGATGCTAACCCGGATCGGCCGCCCGGTTTCCGGGTCAAACTCGGCAGATAGCGAAGCCGCCGGCCAGCGCTCAACTATCACCGTGACCGGTAAAGCGGCAGCGGAAGCAATTACGTTGTAAGTCATTTCGTACGAATCGATATCTTGCTTCCCCCAGCGAGTCTGAGCATTAACCAACTCGTGCCTTACGTCCTCAAACTTCCCCAGGTTGTTGATCACCGCTAACGCATCCAGCGGAGCAATTGCCCCATCGAAATCAACGTCCAGCCGCGAACAATCTCCAGGCGGATTGCCAATCTCGTTAATGACCAGCAACGCATCCAGCGGAGTCGTAAATCCGTCACCATTCACATCAGTTGAGGCAAATGAAAAAATGCGACTCGCGTCCAGTGCGATACGAGATTCAAGGTTTTCGATTCGAAGGGATCTGGCCATGGCGTGCTCACGTGGGGAGAGGTAGTGAGTTCAAGTTCGACGTTTGCAGCTGCGTCCCGACAACGGACTTTTTACTGGGCAGGGAAGTTGCGAAAGCGCAACGCCCGATCGCCATCATAAGCAACTAAGCGACGAATCGGCGAGCCGCTGCTAGCCCAACGCATGGCACACCACAAGTCGGCCCAAACGGCGCAACGGTTCTGCCTGCGCGAACAAGCCGACCACTTGCGACGTAGAATCGACGAGGTGTTCTCTCAAAACAACTGACATTGGGGATTGCCAGCCCGTATTGCCGAATCGTCCTAATTTAGTGGTTAAAAGGAGATAATGCGTGCGCATAGAAATTGGGTTAGAATTGGCATAGCAACCATCCAAGGAGTTACTCGCCCTCAATGTTCAAGCCAGTGCAACGCTGTGTCTATGTCCAAGCTACATCGCTAAACGCTGCGCAGCTAACCCAAGATTGGTTTGTCTCCAAGGCAGGTCTTGTACAATCGAAGGATTTGCTGCCTGGATCGGTCTTCACTCCGGCGGCAGCCATCGTGAAGACAGCCAAGCTGCAAATAATTGTTCAACCGCCCAACGTATTATTCTACCCGAGTACAGATGACAGAAACGTACTGGAATCTTATGTTCCCAAGTTTGTTGCAGTGTTTGGTGCTGCGAACTTGTTGACAATAGGTAGTCGTTTCATTTGGCACATGTGCGAACTCCAGCAAACGAGTGTTAATGCTCAAGATCTGAGTCGAAAGTTGTTTGCAAACAGTATATTCGATTCCAATTTTCCTACGGACAAATCCTCTTTCGGATTCGTGGCACGAACGAGCGTTAACGCGGATACTTTGAAGACGATCGATGTTCGTACCGTAAACGTAAATGACTCAAAAGGCCCGCATGAACATTTTCAGATATCGATGGAGTTTACCTCGACAATAGATGGAACGAACCTCTCGTCGATCGCGAATGATCATTGTACAGAATGGGACAAGCACAAAGGTGAGGCAGAGGCCATTGTTGACCAGATCGAAAAAGCGGCAGCAAAACCATGAATCAAAAAACAAACCAAGGTGCGCTCTATTGGATTCCTGTAATTACTCGAAATCGTGGAGACGACTGTCTTTACATCGATGAGCTACCTGGTTTCCTTGTGCCTTTTACAGCCCCGACAGCAAACGATGAATTGGCTGAACTTGTTCTGTTGTCGGATAACTGGGACGGCCAGGGTGCTCCCGCACCGAAAACAGGCTCACTAGAATTTGCGTCGCAAATTTTGAAAGCAGGACGAGAATACGGTCTGCAACCCCTGAGTGTTTCGCCTTCGGCAATCGGAGGCGTCGGCATCACGTATGCTGCGGGAACGAGGGAAGTGTTCGTTGAAGCTCGGAACGTTGGACGAATTTACTCGCTATTTTCGGAGGCGAACGGGGACGACCCTGAATTTCTGCGCGTGGAAATCGGAGAGATCAACGAATACTTCAACAGAGTTAGCCAATATCTGCATGCGGACCCCATAGCGCCGGTCTATGACAACATTTGCTTTGAGTCGATCACCTGATGGCTCAAAGCCCTAAAGTCGACGACTCAGGTAAGAGAATCCCTGACAAACGCTTCGAACCGGACGAGCAACTTTTCCGCAGGTTCATGCGGCAGGCAATGAGCCCTACGCGTCCCTATATCGACTTAAGCGCGATATCACTTCCCGACCTTTCGGTTAACAGAAGCAAATACTCAAGAGCGAGTGACGTCGTCGATGACTTCCCAGACTTTGGAGTTGCGGCTTTTCTAGTGAGCGAAATCCCACCGTCACAAGTTTATCGAGGGACAACGCAATTTGAGTTTAGAGCGGTTCACAAGCCGCTCAAAAAGAACTATGCGCATTCAGAGGTACAGTGTTTTCGCAACGGGGAACATTTCTCATGGTCGCGAGATGACATTGACGACGAAGTCGAAGAGATGCACTATCGTTGGCGGTATCGGTTACAGCAAGTCTTGAAAGTCGTAATTGGACCACCCGAACCCCGCGACTCTTTTTAGGTCATTGGTTTTAAGCGTTCCTTAACTCCGCCGAAGCGCTGTTTCTAATCGTCGCATCGACGTGCGCCGCATTCGAATCGGCGAGCCAGTGAAAGTGCCTGTCCTGTAGCCATCCTTGCCAATTCGAAGCGAAACTGAGCATCTTCGCTTTCTGGGCCGAAGTCGCCGGATGGCAAAATATCGTCAAAACGCGACTTAACGGGGAGGTCGTCATCCTGAGTGATTGCAGTGTTCCGTCGTTGTTGACGCGTGAAATACAGACTGATAAAGTCGGTGGAGTGGAAAAGCCGGGTATTTCAGTTTTCAGGAGTCGATTGTGGGTTGTAGCGAACGCCAAAAAGAGATCAAGCGCCGACGTAAGCGTCGTCAACAGATGACAAATATCAAGCGCCGCCTGAAGAAGGCGACCGTGTCTGAAAAGGCGCATCTTGCTGAAAAACTTCGTCGGATGACTCCCGGTGCCGAAGAGTTGATTGAGCGATTCGAATTGGCCAAGGGTTAATTGGCCAAGCGCTAAGTGGAAAATTGGCCGTGTGTCAGTAGGCCAAGTCTTATATTCGCATTCGTTTCATTTGAACGGATCGAAGAGAATCTTCGAGCGCTTATTCAAAAGCGCTCTGACTTGAAACCAGTTCAAGCCGCAGCTTTTCCAGACTCGAAAGACGTTCTCGCAAACTAGCAATTTCTTTGTCCACCGCGGCAAGATTGCGTTGCTCCAACGGCGTGCCCAGTTGAATTGCTCCCGCCCCGTGCTGGGTCGCAGTAATGCGATGCAGAAGCGGAATGATCAGGGTCAACGCTACACCGACAATCGACAATGCTGCGAGTGCGCGAAATGCGGACTCACTGTCGAATTCAAAGAGAATCATTGCGGCGATCAGCGAAGCGACTCCGAAAATCACCTGGCTGGCGAGGTAGTACACGTAGCGATATCCGCCCTGCAATTTTGCAATCGACAACAAACATACGTGAACGGTCGCTACCGCAAACGTGATCACGATGGACGTGCTTTTCCAGTACCACTCCTGGAATGGATGATTCATCAGGAATTCTGTCCAGAGGCCAACCAACCCCAGCGCTGTTGCCACGAAGGTAAGCAGCATTCCGATTCGCGGAAACAGGTTAAGACCGCGGGGGACTTTGGCAAGGTCGCAGGCCAGCCCCAAGATGCTTCCGACTGCGATGAATATTGTCGTCATGACAATGCGGACTTCGTACCAGCCTCAGTTGCCGGCCAACACAATGAAGATTCCCAATCCTGCACCGATGATCACCGAGCCGATGAGCGAAAAGAGAAGACCACGTTTTAGTGCGCTGCTTTCACCGTTTTTCATTTTCGTGTCCTTCGACTGGATTGAATTCGCTTCCGCGAATGGGGAGCATCGTGTGTCGGCCAGGATAAAAGCGAAAGCCGTGCCAAAATAACACCCGAGGCAGAAAACGCTTCGCTATAGACATTTGAACGACTTCAGACAGAAAAACGCCCGGCAAGCCTGGTAACAGAAATTGTCTAGCCATGTACAGTCGCTGGACATTTGCCTGAAACGCCTTCCATTCCTCGAATTCGTTTCGTTTGCGTTGATTCGTTGCGCCAAAACGCCGGATTTCCACCATCATCACATGATTCAGGCAATATCTTCTCGCAACATAATGCCATCGCGTACCCAGTCGAATAGAATCAGAACACGGTGAAGCACCACATTTTCAATCAGCTGTCGTCGAGGTTCTTATGGCTCTTCCAGGTAATAACTCAAAGAAACAGTCACGCCGTCACAAACTTCGTGTTGAGCACCTTGAAACGCGACGCATGTTAGCCACGGTATGTTCTGATGTGCGAGACGAATGGACCGTCGGACTCGTCGACTGTGCCGACGGAGCCTACGGCGAAGGCTTCACGCTACTTACGGCCAACGGAAACTCCGACACGCATCTGATTGACGGCGACGGACGCGAGGTCCACTCATGGACGGGAGGTCCCAGCGGATTTCGGTTGGGTGCACGACTGATGCCAGACGGTTCACTGCTTAGCAGTGGATTGGCTACCGGCCCCATCACGGGAGCCGGTGGAGGCGGACGGCTCTGGATTCAGGACTGGGAAGGCAACGTTACGTGGAACTGGGTCTACTCCGACGCTCAGGTCCGGCAGCATCACGATGTCGAAGTTTTGCCGAACGGCAATATCCTTGCTATCGCATGGGTGGCCGTTTCACGGGATGACACAATCGCAGCCGGCCGGGACCCTGCTGGCCTGGATCCTGAGGGCATTTGGAGTGAGCAGATTATCGAAGTTCGACCAACGGGCCCCACGACTGGTGAAATTGTCTGGCAATGGAATGCGATCGACCACGTCATCCAGGACTTTGATTCGTCCGTCGAGAACTTTGGAGTCGTCGCTGATCACCCGGAGCTGATCAACATGAATTTTGGTGACACCAATTCTCGCGACTGGCTGCACTTCAACGGCATGGACTACAACGAAGAGTTCGACCAGATCATGGTGTCGGTTCCCCGCTTTGGCGAAGTCTGGATTATTGACCACAGCACGACCACTGCCGAAGCCGCCTCGCATTCGGGCGGCACCTCCGGGAAAGGTGGCGACCTGCTTTACCGTTGGGGCAACTCGCAGGCTTACGATCGCCCCGAAGCCGGCGGTGTGAGCCTTGGGCAATTTCACGACCCGAAGTGGATCGAGGACGGGCGGCCCGGCGCGGGCAACATCACGCTGTACCACAATGGTCCTCCGGGCGCGACGGTTGAACTGATCGAATTCGCGCCGCCGGTGGATGCAGCCGGAAATTACACGATCGACGCCGGCCTTCCCTACGCGCCGACGGAACCGACATGGGTGCAAGGCACAACGATTGTCCAACCGATTATTGGTGGCGTGCAGCGATTGCCCAACGGCAATACGACGGCGACGTTCGGTGTAGCGGGACGTACTGTCGAATTTACACCGGACGGTGAAGTCGTCTGGGACTACTTCAATCCAACTGGCGGTCCCGATCCGCAGGGAGAAGAGACGGGCAATATCATCTTCAAGGCGAACAGGTACGAAGCCGACTTTGTTGGATTCGCCGGTCGCGATATCTCACCAAAAGGTTATGTCGAAAACTGGACCGTTGGCGACTACAACCTGAATCTCGAAGTGGACGCAGAGGACGTTGATACACTCTGCGGCGGCGTACATTCGGGCGACCTGGCCTTCGATGTGAATTTCGATGATGAAATTGACATTCAGGATGTCAACATGCTGGTCGGCGAGGCGGGCGGTCTACCTGCCGATGCAAACCTGGATGGCGTCGTGGATGTGACGGACTTCAACATCTGGAACGAGAACAGATTCACGGCATCGAACCTCTGGTCGAATGGTGATTTCAACTGCGACGGAGCCGTCGATGTGACGGACTTCAACATCTGGAACGAGAACAAGTTCACGAGTGTGGCACCCGTCGCTGAACTGCAATTACCTGAAAAGATCAAGAAAGCGAGCCGCATATCGCTTGTTGACCGGGTATTTGAGTTCGTCGAGTCCCGTGATTGACTTCTTTCTGTCTGCGGCTGCCGTGGACGAGGCAACGGTTCTCGATCGTCGTAAATCGACGATTCGCTATCGTCGTCATCGAGGTCGATGTTGTCGCTGTCCATTCGATTGCATGCTTCATCCACGTCGGACTCGTCGTCTTCATTTCCGTC
>CALHZT010000156.1 GCA_938040995.1 uncultured Pirellulaceae bacterium
GGGATGATGGCGAACTGGATCATCGAGAACAAGGTGAAAGATCCAGGTGAGTTGGTGAAGTTCAAGGTTGGTGGATACAAGTTTGTGAAGAGTGAATCGGATGAGAAGATGCTGGTGTTTTTTAGGAAAGAACAAGCTTGAGGTTGATGCTGGAAGCTTGGTTGGTTTGGTTCTGTTCGCCAATGGAAGCGGCAGATGGGTTTTGGATGGCAACTTGGTGAAAAATGACAAGTGACAAATGAAAAAGGCAAATTGATTTTGGTGATGACGAGTTCGGCGTCCTCTCGCCCATGGAAGCGGCAGATGGGTTTGTGATGGCAGCTTAGTGAAAAATGACAAGTGACAAATGAAAAAGGCAAATTGACTGATTTGTTGGATGGTGGAATTGGGCAAGTAAATGACGAACGCACTTGATCACGAGAAACTGTCGCTTCGCTTGTTGAACTTTGCTGCGAGAGTCGGCAAGGTGGTGGATGCGCTTCCCAATACGCGATTGGGTCGACACATCGCGGGGCAGCTTGTCCGCAGCGGGACTTCGCCGGCTCCCAATTATGCCGAAGCTTGCGCAGCCGAGAGCCGCAAAGATTTCATCCACAAACTCAAGATCTGCCTGAAAGAGTTGCGCGAGTCGCGATGCTGGATCCAGCTGATCATAAAATCCGATTTGCTGACAAAATTGCAGATGAGCGAGTTGCTCGACGAATGTACCCAGTTGTGCAATATCATTGGCAAATCAATCGTGACCGCAAAATCCAATGATGGAGCCGCCTCTTCACCCTCCGGCGAGTAGCGTCCGCCAAATCAATCCTTCAATCACTTTGCCTTTTTCATTTGTCACTTGTCATTTTTCACTGAGTAGCCAGTCCGAACCCGCCTGCCGACAAATTGGCCCAAAAGCATTGCCCCAAGAGCGCACCAGCTCACCAAAAGCACTTTGCCTTTTTCATTTGTCACTTGTCATTTTTCACTGGGTAGCCAGTCCAAACCTACCTGCCGCCAAATTGGCCCAGAAGCATTGACCCAAGATCGCATCCGCTCACCAAAAGCACTTTGCCTTTTTCATTTGTCACTTGTCATTTTTCACTGGGTTGCCAGTCCGAACCTCCCTGCCGCCAAATTGGCCCAGAAGTATTGCCCCAATAGCGCATCAGCTCACCAAAAGCACTTTGCCTTTTTCATTTGTCACTTGTCATTTTTCACTGAGTTGCCAGTCCGAACCACCCCGCCGCTATATTGGCTCATGATCCACACCTCACCACGTCCCCCAAACTCATCTTTGCCGCGTGTAGCCAGCCTGCCACAATGCAGCCGTGAACGAACCGGACCAATCCACCGAAAACCCATTCGAATCGCCTCAATCCACAGCCGGCGAAGAATTCGAAAATCCGCCCATCAGGCAGAACCGATCATTCTGGGGGCTGACAGCTGCGCAGTTTCTTGGCGCGTTTAATGACAACTTGTTCAAGCAGATTGTTCTGTTGCTCTTTGTCGCCGTTCCGTTGGCTGACGGTACCACGAAAGACATGCAATGGCTGGCGACCATCGTCTTTTCTTTGCCGTTCGTTTTATTCTCCGGAATTGCCGGATACTACTCAGACAGAAACAGCAAAAGTCGCGTCGTCTTTCTTTGCAAAGCCGCCGAGGTCTTCATTGCTCTCGTGGGCGTGTGCACCTTTCTCATTTTCGCAAAGACCGGACTCGGCACAGCCGTGATCGTCGGATTGTGTTTCGTCCTGTTCTGCTTTGGGACGCAAAGTGCATTCTTCGGGCCTGGCAAATATGGAATCCTGCCTGAGATCATGGAAAACCGTGATTTGCCGAACGCGAATGGCATCATCGTTATGCTTACGTTCATGTCGATCATTTTTGGAATGGCCGCCGCGGGCCTGCTTAAAGATGCATTCGGCGCAAGATTGTGGGTGCCAGGACTCGTCTGTGTGGGAATCGCATTCGCGGGTGTCGCTGCCGCCATGATGATTCGGAAAACTCCACCCGCTGACGCGGACCTCGCGTTTGACATGTCAGCTCTGACCATCCCGCACGACATGCGAAAGCTTCTCAAGGCTGACCGGCCGCTGTGCGGAGCCCTGTTTATCTCCTGCATTTTCTGGATGACCGCAGCCATAGTGCAGCAGTCGGTAAACGGATTTGGAAAGCACCAACTGCTGCTCGAGCGTGACGCGCTGATCAGCTATCTCGTAGCCACCATCAGCCTCGGGATCGCCATCGGAGCCGCCATTTGCGGATGGATTTCCAAAGGCAAACTGAAGTGGAGCATGTTGCGATGGGGAGCCGCCGGAATTACCGGCACGCTGCTGCTGATGTCGTGGACCAACGATGGGCAACATGTCCTGGGATACTGGGGCAGCCTCGCAGTGCTCACGTTGCTGGGAGTCTTTACCGGCATGTTCGCGATTCCGCTGCAGGTGTTTCTCCAGGCTCGCCCTCCCGAAGAACTCAAAGGCCGCATGATCGCGACTCAGAATTTTCTCAACTGGGTGGCAATCATTTTGTCCGGTGTCATCTACTTTGCGTTTACCAAACTGGTTCACGCCGCCGGATGGCCGATCTGTATCGTATTTTTGCTGACGGCGTTATTCATGTTCCCGGTAGCCGCATTTTATCGCCCGACCGCAACTGTTGAATTTGAAGATTGATGTCCGAAAAGCCCTCAAGCAAAACAGTCGGCGATTCCCGGGTCGAGCTGCACCATTTTATGATGCCGGAGCATGCGAACTTGCACGGCAACGTTCATGGTGGAGTCATCATGAAGCTTGCCGATGAGGCGGGTGCGCTTTGCGCGATTCGACACGCCAATCGGCCCGCCGTAACCGTAGCCATCGACTCGATGACATTTCTTTCGCCAGTTCATGTGGGCGATGTGCTCGCGCTCAAGGCAAGCTTGAATTATGTCGGTCGCACTTCCATGGAAGTCGGCGTAAAAGTGATTGCGGAGAATCCACTTACCGGCGACAAAACGCATACCAATTCGGCTTACGCGGTTTACGTGGCACTCGATCCAGCCGGCAAACCTATCACGGTACCTGAGTTGGAATTGTCGTCCGATGAAGACAAGCGTCGCTGGAATGATGCGAAGGAGCGTCAGGCTCGGCGACTGGGCAAAAAGTAAGTCGCACTTTGGAATTTGAGATTTGAGATTTGAGATTCAAACCCACGAATGAGAAAACTTCAAACGATGTGGAGTAGTCGTCAGCCGCGATGACATTCACGCCCCGGTTTTGCCATGCTCGATTTCTCCGACAAACCGTACCGTTTCTTTCCACCCAAACCCAGTTGGCTGGTATCGGCACTTGCGATGCGATGGAATCGTCGGTTCGTTCTGCCCGGCCGAAACCATCGCGTCAAAGAGATTCAGCTACGAAACGCTGAACGCGTGTTGCCGGTTATCAAATCAGGCGCGCGACTGATTCTGCTGCCAAACCATTCGACTCATAGCGACCCACAGTTGATGCTTGATGTTCAGCGTCGGATGAACGTTACATCGTCGATGATGGCAGCCTATGACGTGTTCCTGCGAGGCAAACTGAACGCGTGGATCATGCAACGGATGGGCTGTTTCTCGATTGATCGCGAAGGCAGCGACAGTCAGGCAATGAAATGCGCCGTCGACTTGCTGGTCGAAGGCAAACGCGCCCTCACGATTTTTCCCGAAGGCAACGTCCTGCTGATGAATGATCGCGTTGCCCCGTTTCTGGGCGGTGCCGCGTTCATTGCGATGCGAGCCCAGAAAAAACTAGGCGAAGACAAATCGATTTATGCGGTTCCAATTTCGATGAAGTTTTCGCATTTGACGGATTGCCGCGACAAGATGCTTTCGGAGCTAGGCAAGCTCGAAGCTTCACTTTCGATCCAGCCGGACGCCGGCATGACGATTCGTGAACGTCTAAAAGCCATTGGACTTCAGATCCTTGATCGCAATTTGACGCAGCGTGGCCATCTGCCGCCGCACGACAAAGATGCTAATCTCGGCGAATTGCTTACTGCAAGTGCCGTGCAGATCCTGGATGGTTTGCAGTCGAAAATTGGGATGGATCCGGGCGGTGGCACGCCGCTGGAACGCGTGAGGAAAATTCGGTCTGAAATTCATCAGATTCGAATCGACGAGTCTCGAAAGCTGGACCATCGAGTCGCCACCGGATGGGCGGACGAAGCCATTTTGGCGATGCGGATTCTCAGTTATAGCGGCGATTATCTCAGTGATTCTCCAACGCTTGATCGCCACTGCGAAACGCTGGAAAAATTGCGAGAAGATCTTGCCGAAAAGATCATTCCGCCGATTGGAGATCGTCGCGCTGTGGTTCAGTTTGGCGAACCGATGAATCTCGCAGAGCAGCTTGGCAAGAAATCGCGAGTCGCACTTGGAGAGATAACTTCGGGCATGGAACAGTCGGTTCAGGCGGGTTTGGATGAATTGAATGCTGCGAATGATTTGCCGGGCGCAGCACTGTTGGAGTAGTCCTGGTGCGTTTACCTCGAATGTAGAACAGGTGTCTCACCTGTTCGTGGCGAACGCCGTAGGCGTTCTGGCTGGGTGAACAGTTGGGACAACGGTTCTACAATCGCGCCAAAGACGGTCGCGGCAAGACTCCTACACGCCCCGCCGGATTCCTGCAAAAATGACGGCATGAGTTTACCTATTGCTATTCATGGAGCCGCCGGTCGAATGGGCCAGCGGCTGATTGCACTCGGCCACGAAGACGCTGATCTTACGATCGCCGCCGCTATCGAATCGTCTGGCCATCCGCGTATCGGCGAAGATGCTGGCGATGTCGCGGGAGCCGGCAATATCGGCTGCGCGCTGGCTGCGGATTTGCCCACAGGTGTGGCGGCGGTCATCGACTTTTCGGTGCCTGAGGCCGCGATGAAGATTCTGGCCAATTGCGTGAATCAAAAGACGCCGATTGTTATCGCGACGACGGGGTTTGAAGATTCGGACCAGTCGCAAATTCGCGCGGCATCGGAGCAGATCCCGGTGGTGTGGGCTCCGAGTATGAGCCTTGCCGTGAATATCGCTTTCAAGCTGGCTGCCACAAGTGCCGCTGCCCTCAAGTCGCATTCCTCGGGAGTCGACGTGGAGATCATCGAGCGGCATCATCGCTACAAGGAAGATTCCCCGAGCGGAACGGCGTTAAAATTTGGCCAGACGATTACGGACATTATGGGCCAGACAAAAACGGCTCATGGTCGTGAAGGCCGACCGGGCGTACGACCGCAAGATGAGATTGCGTTTCATGCCGTACGAACCGGCGACAATCCAGGCGAGCATAACATCGTGTTTGGTTTGCTCGGTGAGACGCTAGAGATAACGGTGAAAGCTACCAATCGCGATTGCTACGCACTGGGTGCGTTGTCGGCAGCGAAGTTTGTCGCGAAACAGCCGCCGGGACTTTATTCAATGTTTGATGTTTTGGGACTGGAATAGAAGCTGGTTTAAAACCGGTTCCGATAGCGAGCTGGTTGCGAGGCTTTGTTGGAAGTGAGATCGGCGGGAGGGCGAGGCTCCGTCCGAGCCGCCGAGCGTGGCAAACGCCTTAGACTTCTTATGCACCTAACGCGGATACGTTTTATATTGGCCGTCGCGACATGGCAATTCAGCGGCTCGGACGGAGCCTCGCC
>CALHZT010000157.1 GCA_938040995.1 uncultured Pirellulaceae bacterium
TCTTCTTTGCTGTTGTAAAAGTGTGGGCTGACTCTCAGCCCGCAATCCGGGCGATAATCTACCACCACATGTTTCTTGGCCAACGCCGCGACGACCTCGTGACCATCGTCCACTTCGATACAGAGCATTCCATTTCTCTGATTGGCATCGGCGGGCGAGCGAAGCTGAAATCCGCTTTCCAAAAGCGACTCGCGAAGACATTCGGTGAGCGTCTGGGACGTTCTTCGGATTTCCTGGATGCCAATGTCACGAATCATTTCCAGCGCCGGGCGAGCCGCGTAGAGTGCCGGTACGCTGGGTGTTCCGCCGAGGAAACGAAGTGCCGTCGGGTGCGGAGTGCCGCGGCCAGAGTCCTTGGTGTATTCAAACGGATTGGCCAGCCCCATCCATCCAGTCAGCCGGGGTTCGAGTTCCTGAATCCGGTCTGGATGCACGGCGAGGAATCCGCCTCCGGGACCTCCGCAGAGCCATTTGTGACATCCGCCAACAATGATGTCGATGTTCAATTCTGCCGCCGGCAACGGGACGGCTCCCAACGTTTGATAAACATCAAGCATCAGCATGCCGCCAACGTGGTGAATTGCATCGGTGAACAGTCGCAGGTCCGGGCATAGCGCGCCTGATCGGAACCAGGCGTGAGAGCAAATGACGAGGAGTGTTCGGTCGTCCAACTCCCGCTGAAAATTCTCAAGGCTGACATGGACTCCGTCATCGCTGGGGATGACCACGATCTCGGCACCCAGTTCGACTTGGCCCTGCCAAAAAGGAAAAGTCGTAGTGAACTCAAGTTCCGATATCAGAATGCGGTTTCTTTTTCCTTTGAAGTTCAGGCACGATGCGATCCCGGCCATACCCCGGGTCACGTTTCCGGTCGGGCAGACGGAACTGCCAGGGAGCCCAAGCAAGCCGCCGACAAGTTCCTGGAAGTCTACAATCGATTGCCAGAACGGACCGTCCCACGCTTCGATACCCAGCTCCGCCCAATCCGTGAAATACTGTTGGAGGGCGGCATTGCTGGCGTTTGGTACGGCTCCCATGCTGTGAGACGCCAGGTAGAGTTTCTTTTGCAGGATTGGAAATTCTGTTCGCTTGATGCTGCCGGTTCTCTCTTCAGACATGTCGGGGGCTCTTTCTCTGCCGGGGGCAAGTCGCCGGATGGCCGAATGAATCGACAAGGGAAGTACAAATTTTTCTCTCTCGCCTTGTGCACCCGGACCAATACGGCACACAACAGCTTATGCCAACGAAACAGAAACGTCACGCCGCGCGGCGACGTTGTGGTTTGGCGATGCGAGTCACATGGACCGTTGGATTGGTGCGATTGACGAGAATACTGGAGAGAGGTCGATAGACGGCTTCGCGCATCATGAGGCTCAGGATCTCGCCAGAGATTCGGCTGGGCGGAACATTGAACGCTTCGAACGTTTGAACATCACGTTCGAGTTGGTCGCCGTAATCTTCACACTGCCGTGGGAATATGTTTCGACTCACTTCATCGTACAGTCGCACGTCTTCGCGATTGGCCTCAATTAACAAACGCCGCGACTCGATATTCGAAAGCAGCTTCTTCTTCAAATTGCTTTCAATCGCCTGCTTACGCAGATGGTAACGCACGTCGACTCGCGTATTCCCAGTCCAGCGGGCGAACAGAACCAGCGACTCGTGAAAGCGTTCAATCAAACCGACGAATTGAATGTTTTCGTTCAGTCGCCAAATGGCGGTACTTGCGTCTGGAACACCGCAAATCTGCAAACATTGGCGGTTGCGAACTTCCGGTTGCTGAATCCAGCTTGCGAAAGTGTTCAGAGCATCTTCGCCGACTTGAGTATTCATCTGCCGCACAAACTCCGACGCGCAACGATCGATTGGTTCGCGCAGGAATGTATAAAACCGCATGTCAGGAAATGCAGCGGGAAGATCGCCAAAAGGGACAATGGCGGGGCCGGAAATGCTTGCCAGCCACGGGTAAGCCCGGTTCGTACGTTTCAATTCGCCCGCCGCGAAAATGGGACGATTCCGGCGGCTTTTGGGGACGATGATGCAACAGTGACCGATTCCGAAGCTGCGACGCAAAATCGACTCAAACGAGCCGTTGACGGATTCCGGAATGTGCGTGAATGCGAGCATGAATATTCGACTGGATAAAAAACGGCCCCCCAACCGAACGAATTGAAGTTGTGCTGACGATCGCCAACGGTCAGGCAGCTTGTTTCCTTTCGCTGGCATCCGTCGCCGGACGGCGGGCGAATAGCTGAAACGCTTTGGCAAAACCGGTGGCTCGCGAAGTCGCAAGGAACGCCTGGTACGCGAGTGCGTAGGTGGTCGTGGCAAGGCCAGTCGATGTTGGCGCGGCGAACCAGGGATTGGGTAAAACTTCGAAACCGCAGCGGGCGGCGAACGGTTCCAGCGTATCGGGCGTGAAGGTGTAAATGTGTGCGGCGGGCCAAAACTTGGCATACTTCGCGCCCTGAGTTCGGGCTTTCCAGCAGTTTGCGTGGGGCGTTTCCAGCACCATGATTCCGCCAGGCTTGAGCACGCGATACCAGTCATCAAGCACCGTGGAAACATTTTCGACATGCTCAATGACGTGCCATGACGTAAGAATGTCAAATGTCTTGTCGGCGAATGGCAGTCGATCGCCGCCGTAATGGACGCAGTTGAGTCCGCGGATGCGGCAGCTGTCCACGGCGGAGCGGCTCACGTCGACTCCGTGTGCATCCCATCCACGGCGCGCGGCGGCAGATACGGTTGCGCCGATCGAGCAACCCACATCGAGGACGCTTGGCGATTTGCAATGTTCGGGTAGATATTTGACGGCTCGACCCAGCCGGACTTGCGCCGTGCGTATCTTTCGCGGCAGCGAACGAAGATAGCCGTCATGATATTCGTCTTCGTAAAGTCGATCCGTCGGCGGTTGGCCTTTTTGGTAAAGCCCGCATTTCGTGCACTTCCATAGCGTCGTCTGGCGAGGCACTTCGAATCGTTCGAGTGGATTCGTCCCGCAATTTTCGCATTCGTAGGCAACAGTAGCATTCACCGCGTCATCAAAGTCGCCGGTAGGAGCTGCCGCTGAAGCCGATGCCTTGTTGGCATGTTGTTCGATAACCGTCATCGTATATCCGTTTGCCTACGCGGCCTGATTACCCTGTTGCTGACTGGACCTCGTTCGCGGCTTGCCAATCCGTTTGAGCATGTCATCACAAGCCGCCGTGACCATTTCGACTGAAATAGCCTTGAGTGCTGCGTTGCTCGTCTTGCGTTCGGTATCCTGGTAAAACGCCTGCACGGTGATGTGCTGGCTGCCATGGCCAACTACCGGTCCGTCCAGCCCATAAGGTCCACAGTTTTCCGGAAGCGTTGGACCGAACAATCCGATGCACGGCGTTTCGACCGCCGCGGCCATGTGCATCGGGCCGGTGTCGCCGCCGATGTAGAATCTGGATCGCTTGAACAGTGACACCAGTTCGCAAAGCGTGGTCCGCGGAGCCAGCATGGCGTGTCCACCGGATCGCTGGACGATCGTCTCGGCCATTTTCAATTCATCGGTTCCCGCCCACGCGACGACGGTTGGTACCTGATATTCCTGGCCGAGGTACCTTGCAACCGCGCCGAACTTTCTGGGCTGCCACTTTTTGGAAGGCCAGCCGGCACCGGGATTGATCACGGCAAAGTCGCATCCGAGGTGCGCGCTGCGAAGGTACTGATCGATCGTGGCATCAGCCGCGGCGTTCTTCGGTAGAGAAAATCGGACGCCGGGTGAGTCGATACCGAGTGTTTGTAGCAAGTCGAGTGAGCGATCCACCAGGTGCGGTTTGCCAGGGCTGACCAGTTCGTTGTTGAGGATTGGAGCAAGCTCCCGTCCGGATGGTCGCGCCAGACCAACGCGCCGGGACACGCCGGCGAGGAAGCCAATGATGGAGCTCTTTGACAGGCTCTGCGGGTCGAGCGAGACATCAAGTCCCAGCTCTCGCAATCTTCGTCGCACCGCAAGGACGGAGCGCGGCTGCTTCAGGTATCCGCGGGGGACGACGATCAGTTCGTCGATCGCGTCATGACCTTCAAGCAGTTGATTGGAAGGTTTCTCGACGACCCAGGTAATGTGGGCGTCGGGTAGATTGTCACGAATAGCACAGGCCATCGGCAGCGTAAGAACGCAGTCGCCGATGTGACTAAGTCGCGTGATGAGAATTTTCAGACCGGGCGTGCTCACGACTTCCTTGTCTCCCGAGGCGTTTTGCAAAATGCGCATCCTGCAGCACTAGGCGGACGGGATGATAACTTCTTGCCCCGAATGGCGGAAGGTGAGAAGTGCTAGCGAGCAAGTTGTGAGAGATTCATAGCCGTGGTGGCTTGCTCAATTGAGAGTTGGATCAGCGTAAAAAACCATAGAATGACGCCGAATAGTTCGTAGTGGATCTTGTTAAAGATCCGTGCAGCAATGGCTTTTTTGGCGGATGACTGAGGGATCTTTAACAAGATCCACTACCTGTGAATTCAAACCGATTGAGCAGTATTGGGCTTTAGCCGGAATTGAGTACGGAATTTCCGCCTAAAGGCGGTACTACCAACTTCCGGATTCAGGTCTCGAAATAGCTTCTAATTCAGTCGCCAAAAACTGAAATTCAGATACGTCGCGAAGCCAACCCACGCGAGGTACGGCACGAGCATTGTCGCCGCCAACCGGCTATGACGGCTGAACGCGAAGATCGTCGCAAGAATTGCGAGCAGTAATGCGACGATGTCGACGAGCGCGAACTGGATCTTGTGTTCACCAAAGAACAACCAGGACCACGCTGCATTGAGCACCAGTTGAACCACGTAAAGCAGGAGTGCGAACGTAACATTGCCTTTGTCGCCTTGCCTCCAAACCAGCCACGCGGCGACCGCCATCAGCAGGTACAGAACGCTCCACACCGGGCCGAAAATCCAGTTGGGAGGATTGAGCGGCGGCTTGACGAGCGCATCGAACCAGCCGTCAACCGGAAACCGACTTCCGAAGAAAGCCGCGAAGCCCGTGATTCCCAGGAACAGCGCCAGAAAGAGGAAATCAACGGCGGAAAAAGAGGACGGCTTTGGTTCCATAACGTTGTCCGCAGCTGTTAACTGGCTTTTAGCTGGGCGATCTCTTCTTTAACTTTCGCAATTTCTGCTTCGAGTTCCGCGACTTCGCCCGGTTCGTCTTCCTGTTGCTTTGCACCCTGAAGCTGAAGCATCAACTTCTCGGTACGCTTGCGAAGAACTTCGACTCGCTTTTTCGCTTTTTTATCCATGGTGGCTCCGTAGGTTGATGTCTGCTGCTGTTACTGCGTCGGCGAATCCGCACCGGGAACACTCGGGCTGGCGTCAGCCGGAGGTGGAGACATGTCGAACTCTTTTGGCTTTCGGTCGATCATTTTCATGTAACCGGCTGTCAGGACCAACACCAATGATAACGTTGTCGTGACGCTAAGCCATTTGGGCAGATTTTCGCGAAACTTGACCGCTTTGGCACTGCGGCCCGAAATTCTTGCCGCAAAAAAGAAAAGCACAAACGCAACCAGCAGTTTGACCAGAACGAGCATGTGGTACACCGGTTGGGCGAACACATTCGCCTTAATCCCGATCACGGCGTTCGCCAGCCCACTGACCAGGAGAAACAGCGTGCAGATCATCACGATCTTCGACCACGGTGCTCTCAGTTTTTGAAATGACGCCTCGCGTTCTTCGCTACTGAGTTCTTTCGTACTGGGTAACCAGACGAGGTGCAAAAAGAACAGTCCACCGACCAAAGTGATCGCGGAAAAAATGTGAGCCCAACGAAGAGCAAGGTGCAGGAAGTTCATTGCAGACAAACAGGGGTAGGATTGAGTGAAACGGTGAGACACAGGCCAAAGCCCGTTCACCGAAATCGTAGGTCTACCCAGCCGAAATGTCTAGCCTGCAGAAGCCGCCTTCCACGCCTCGATGTCGTGAACCGTGTCCTCATCACGGTTGGCCGGCTGAAGCTGATCACGAAGAAAGATGGACGGCTCGGCAAGGTCAGCAATCGAATCAACAATCACATCCGGACCGTACGCGAACGCGTCCAGGTCCTGACGGCTGGTCGTGCCCGTCAGCGTCAGCACCGTTCGATACCCCATCTGGAGCCCACCCAGAATGTCAGTCGACATGGTGTCGCCGATCATGATCGTTTCGGAAGTCGTCGTTCCCATTTCTTTCCGTGCTGCCCGCATCATGATGGGGCTGGGTTTTCCGCAGCTGAACGCTTTCATCCCGGTGGCGGTTTCAAGATAAGCCACCGTTGCGCCGCAGCCGGGTCGAGTCCCATTTTTTGTCGGGCAGTTGGGATCCATGTTGGTTGCGATCAGTTTGGCCCCGTTCAGGATCATCGTGACGGCTCGTTCGAGAACGTCGAGAGTCACCGTGCGGCCTTCACCGACAACGACGAAGTCCGGTGCCTGATCGACAATCGCATAACCGTTCTTGTGAAGTGCCTGAAGCAATCCTCCCTCGCCAATGACGTAAGCCGTGCCGCCGGGCTTGTGCTTCGCGAGAAATCTGGCCGTCGCCATCGCGCATGTGAATATGTGCGACTCGTCCACCGTCACGTTCATGCGTTCCAGTTTGGTCATCACATCGCGCCGTGTCCGTTGGCTGTTGTTCGTGAGAAACAGAAAAGGGATGTCTTCCCGTTTGAGCGCTTCAATAAATCGCTCGGCTCCCGGTATCAGGTCGCTGCCGCGATAGATGACTCCATCCATGTCAATTAAAAAGCCGGTTCGCATAATTGATTTCTCTAAGGAAGTGTTGGCTGGTGACAGCACAAGATCGCAACCACCTTTTGCAAAAGCCATGCCACTGTAAAGTTGCGCAATCCTCCGTCAAAACGTGACGAGGATTTTCGCGCCACGCCTGTTTGCAATGCAACTCGCCCAATAAAGTCGCAATCAATGCAACTGCCGACTCGCGATTACCAGTGCGCAGCGACCAGCGCGAAACACGGCGCAACGATCATCGCGCAACAACGTAGCTGGACGGGCAACCGTTCAGACGTACATTCGAAAGCGGAAGGGTAGGTCTGGGGTGTTGTAAAGTTGGCCTTGCAGCGGATTTTGCGTTGCCCAGAACGGCCCCGAACTGTTGCAGATACATCGACGCGTTTGGCCGCTCCTCCCCGTCGCTAAGGCTCCGACCCTCCTCACGCGACGCGTGGTATGCCCTGCTCATTCTTCGCATGACACCACTGCGTCGGAGGAGGGTTGCTTGGGGCAAACGCCCGAGGTCAGGCAAGCGGCTGCAATAAATCTGGCGTGAGCACAAATGCCACGCAATATCGAATTTACAACACCCCAGGGTAGGTCTGGTCTTGCGACTCCAGCTACAGGATCGCCAGAGTCGGATCGCTTGGAGAAACGCGGGGCGATTTAGTTCGGCAGAAGGCCGTGAGGTGGGCGGTAAGTTAATGGATTAAAAATCTTGATGAGGCTTTGGTGAATACTCATGACAGAAATGTAATCGCTGCGGGCTTCGTGTGATTCTCTTAGCAAATCTTCCAGTCGCCGAAGCTCGTTGTCGGCAATCACACCATCGCAAACGTCCCATGCAAGCTGCTGTACTTCCGTAAACTCGGGAACCTCACCCGCTGCGGGACCAAGTGGCAAGTCAGTCTGGGCTGTCTGGTCTGTCTGAAATGAGTCGTGAGTTGTGCGTTCAATGGTCATTGCGGTCTCTACCGTCGTTTGCGGGGTTGATTGCAGCCCGAAATTGTCTGTCGGCCATCTCGATGTTCGCCGATTGCAATCGGGGCAGGAGCGGCTGGCTTCGCCTTCGGGCAGTCGCGAGAGCCAGGAATAGAGACTCAAGAGACCTTTACCGGGTTCGGTATCTGCCAAAATACCTACCTGATTATCGGCCAGCGTATTCAGGAACTGTGCCATTCCCTGACGAATCATTCCGCATGAATGCTGCCACGGGGCGATATTGCGGGGAGAAACTGCGAATCAAGAATTTTGTAACCGTTATTCGTCGGACGTCGACTTATTCGGCACGAGGCTGCCCAATTGGAAAGGGTGGTCCAACGCTGATTCCTTGCCTTTCGGCAGGAAGGCCCGCAGCCGGACACACCAGAGAACTTGCACCAGTGCCCCGGCATAACTCAACGGGCTGTTGGGCAATTCGACTTCGAAGTGCTTCAACTCGCGAAGATCAGCCGGCTCGTCGGCGGCAATTCGGCGCTCGAAGAAATGGATCCCCATATCCTCGTCGCCCTTCCCTTCGGTGTACCAGAGCACGGAAGCCTCGACGGCCTGGATTTCACCAACGCCGACCGCATCGATCTGGTAGTCGCATTTCAACGTGTCACCAGGCCGATAGAACGGCATGTGTTCAAACAGTTGAATGCTAAGCAGAGGTTCCATGCGTAGATTGTTGCATAGTCCAGCGAAGGGAAAAACCCTGCGAAAGCTGTCGCTGGGGTATGGAAGAATCGAAAACCTGGTTGCAACGTCTCGCGACTCGCCGTGGGTGGAAACTGCCATCCCAAGCGGGACCTACCATCCTGTTAAGCCGAAGGCTTTGCAGCCTGTAGCCGGCGGTAAACGCAGTGCCACCGCCGGTATGCGGCACCCGCTACGCCGGTCGAGCCACTCTGCTCTGAAATTCGTTTTGGTCAACCGAGACCGAAATCGCGGCGTTCGAATTTCATCCGCGAGCTGGTTCGGTCTCGATAGACGGCGACCAGGAATTCAGCGGGTTTTCTCGACCGATGCATACTCTATAGCTGACCCGTGGTGGCGCTGCGCTTACCACGGGCTACCAGCTGATATCCCTTCGGGATGAAGACAGGGCAAGAATGCCTGGCAACCAATGCCAAAGGACTGGCGATGAGATTCGGACCGCGTTCCCACCCGGCAGCTAACGCAGCCGGTTCGCCTGAAACCGATTGAGCAGGATTGGCCCAAAGGCGGCACTCCTGAATCAGTTTCACTTCAACGCGAGCTGAACAGCTACGCTTCCATCGCGTCCGGATAGACAACGACCGGAAAAACTCGCTCAAACTCTTTCCCGGAATCCGTCTCGCCTTCTACGAGTAACTTCCACTGGACTGCATTACTGCTACTTTGGAACGAGTGCATAATGTCCCGCGGCATCACCAATTCGCTATGGTGCGTAAATGATGGTTGAGCATGCAACTCCTGCGGCGAGCAGTGAAAGATGTTCTGCAAAGCGACTCGGCGCGATTCATTACGCACGTCGGTGCCTTCACGGAACGTCGCGGATTCGTCGCAGGCAAGGTACACCTTCATCGACTTGATCGACTGCCGCCCATGCTGCGAAAGGCAGACTTCGTATCGTTGCCCTGGGTAAAGCGGCAAATCGGAGACTTCGACACTCGTCGCACCCAGCCGAATCGTCTCCGTCAGCTGTCGCAGAAAACTACGCGTCAACCTTGCCGCCAGCCAGGCACCCGGCAAAATCGCGAGCATCAGGAACCATCGTGGCTGGCCTGACACAAACCCTTTTACGGCAACCGTTGTTGCCGCCGCAATCAACGCGTTCACAATCACGCAAAGTGCCGCAAATGCCATCAGGTTGATCGCCGGCGTGGTAGCGCATGGCAGTCGATAAGTCAGATGAACGCCGGGGCTGTTGAAGAGATTTTCGTTGCGGGGAATGGAAGGGAACTTTTTCGCATCCGGAAACAACTGGGAGCGGAGCTCAATGTCGGCTTTGTCCGTAATCGCGCGTCGTCGCTCGGTCGAAGTCCCCGCGTAGAGAACGGTCCAGATGGCCCCGCCGGCTCCGATCAGGATCAACGACGAAAGGCCAATGATGCTCAGCCACAATCCCGACCCGGTATTCAGTGACGAAAGCCCGGGGATATCGACCAGCCGCGAAGTGATCAGCGCGATGAGCGCAATGGAGCCGACAAGCAGCATGCTTGCAAACACGACGCCTTCGCCGACGCTGCCCGCCAGCTGCGAGCCGGTGCGGCGATGTCCGCGCTTCTTCTGCCAGGGCTGGAACGTCCGAGCCGCCAATTTCTACTCCAGTTGGAAAGTTCTCGTCGCGATGATGGGATGGCAAGAAATTAAGCCGCGAGAACCGAATCTACAACCCAGTTTTATGGTGGAAACACTATCAAATTGGCAGAAATCGCGATGTATCGCCGATTTGGTTCGGCAAGATCGTGATTTGAATCTGCCCGCAAACTCGACTCAATCCGCATAACAGTCACTCCCCGATTTTCGGGAACAACCTGTACCAGCGGTACTGCCCGAAGATTAGTCACAAAGCGGGCAACGCGAATTCGATAGAACGACAAGAAGTCGACTCCATTGTCTGGCAGGGCGCGGCGTTCGACTTTGATATCCAGCAGGATGTACTTGTCATAGCATCACCGGGGAATTCCGATGCGGCGCATTCAATTAACAGTTGCGGTACTCATGTGCTGCCAGCTTTTCGTGTTCTGTGGTTGCCAGTCATCAAGGCTGACAAATCTCGGCGATCGCTTGCCGATTCGTCCGTTTCAGTTTGTGCGTAATCGAGTCAGTGGGATCGGCGGGAGCGACGAAACGCAGCTGGACGAAACCCAGTTGAACGAGACGCAGCTGGCAAATGCTGAGTTTTTGTCGTCAGGTATCGCTGTCGGCACGGGCAGCGCTACGGACACAAGCATTGCGACTCGTTTTCGCAACACTCAAGCGTCCCTTACCGCATCCGAAGCCAGAATTCTCAACCAGCCTCTTGCTTCGACCACGACTTCGTTTGACTCTTCGAACTCCTTGGCGGATAGCATGTCGTCCTCCGGGCCCGGCAACTCGGGCGTTGCCAACAACACGCCGCCGCAAGCCGACGTCGTTCCCAGTCGCCTTGCCGATCGCATGCTGCGTGGCCAAGTCACCAAAGATCCCTTTAGCATGACGAACGCTACCGAGATGGCTGGCCCAATCAACAAGGCTCCCAGCTCCCGGTCTCTCGTAGCGAATACTTCCGCCAATACGCCAGCCGCCGGTAGAAGAGCCTCCCAATCCGCAGGTGAACCGGCTCGTCTCGCAGCGAAGTTGCCGGCGAACATCACCGTCGCCCAGACATCAAGCGGGCAGAAAACCGTTATCGACCTCGAGTCGAATCCGATTCTTCAGCGAGCCCGGAAACGCGAAGCCGAATCAGCCGCGTCGAAAACGAAGAACACTTCAGGGAAAAAGCGAGTCCCGCAGGTTGCGTTTTCACCTGATAACGGCAAGCCGGACATGTTGTTTGCTTATCAGGATGTGAAAACGTCGAATGCCAAGGTGGGTGCACAGTCGGAATCAGGTTTCGATGCAGACATCGAATCCGCTTTGGACGCTGCCCTGAAATCGACGCCCCCAAAGGACGCAGAGCCCGACCAGCCGAACGATAACGATAAAAAAGTACGCTGGAACGTTGACGACGCCAACAAAAATCCGTTTGGGAGCGATGAATCGGAGAGTTCGACGCCCATATCTGACGCCGAAGAAAACTACGAGCGAATGTTGGAAGAGCTGAAGCTTAACGAGTCGCCGTCCGATCCTGCCGGCAAGTCTTCCGACCAGGAAGCCATCACAGGTAATGGCAACTCCCGTCCCAAGCCATTCCCGGGTGAAGTGATTCCCGACTACACGACGGATGGCAACGCGGTCATGCCTCACAATGAAGCGCCCGGATCACTTCCCATTCAGATGGCACCCGAGGCTGTCGTCGAGGAATGGCCAAACAACGCCGATCCTTACGCCCAGCCGTATGTGGAATCAACGCCTTTCGTTCCCTACGCCGAGCCAGAGCCTTACGTCGAGACGGTGCCTGGCAATCAAGTCGTACAACCGCCCCATGTTTATGCGGAATCGCAGCCGCACGAAACGTACGTAGAAACCGAGGTTTCACCGTACCAGACACCCATGGTGTCGCCGCAAGTTCAGCAAGTGACCGCGAGTTATCCAAACTCGTGCGTGATGGACGATTACCAGATCGCCTGCGCCGCAGCTCGGCACGCCTCAATCGCCAACACGTTGGAAAAAGAGCGTACCGTGCTTCAAAACCAGCAGTGCAAAGACCAGCAACGTCGCAAGAAGCATCGCCGCTGCGAAGCCCCGTGTGCTTCGGCTCTTCGTCAGAAGATCATGCGGCTGCAAGCCATCGACGAACGCAACAAAGCCGCCGATCAGTCCTTGCGGCTCTTTTACGCGATCGCACAGATTGATAACCAGATGCCCTTGATTGACATCAGTCTTGCTCAACTCGAAAAGAACCGAGACCGCATCAAAGCGTTGCGTGAATCAGGAGCCGACGTGCCTCTCGATGCGACGGCGATCGACCGCGAACGGAATCGCCTGTTGGCGAAGCAGGCCGAATTGCGACTGCAACGAACCCAGGCCAGCGAGCAGCTGCAGGTTCTGGTGGGGCCCTGCCTTTGTCATTCGCAGCACATTATCCCCAAGGTCGATCTGATGGTGGTGGAAAACGGCGTCTATCCGGATCAGGAGGTTCAGGACGGACTGAATACGCGAGCCGACCTTGCGTTGCTCCGGACGATTTGTCGTTGCCTGAGTGACGAAACGATTTCGGTAGTGAATAAGTCGCTTTCGCTGACGCAATCGTTACTAGGCTCTTCGGCTTGTCCACCAAGCTTGTGCAAAGTCGGTTTGCTGTTGAAGTGCAACAAGGATGAAGTCGACTGTGCCGAGATTAACGCCCGACGTCAGCAGATCCAGCAGCTTCTGTGCGATCTCGAGCAGCAAGTCACCAGTGAGATTCGCGCCGCGGCCGTCGAAGTCAACACGCGAGCCCAGATGGCGGCGTTGGCCGCCGACAATGTTTCCAGCTGGTCAAAGCGAATCGAGGATTTGAGAGAGCTTGCTGAAATTGACGAAGCCACCGCGTTCGACATCACGGCGGCAGAGACCGAAAAGACGCTGGCTCAGAGCAAGATGCTTGAATCTGTATTTAATTGGCGACTGGCTCGCGTGAAGTTGCGAGCCGCGAAGGGCAGCCTGGCGACGGAGTGTGGGTATCAGTTGCCAAGTCAGAATTGTTGTTGTGCGGATTGAGTGTCGGGTGGCGGGTGGCGGGTGACAGGTGACAGGTGACAGGTGACAGGTGACAGGTGACAGGTGACGGGCGACGTGCGACGGGCGACGGGACTTTTGCCACCCTCCCTTTCGAGCCTCAGCGAGAATTCTGGGAGGGTCGGAGCCTAAGCGACGGGGAGGGGACAGTCAAAAGCTTCTATCCGTTTCCTGTTGATACGTACAATTTGAGCTCGTCAGTCGGGTCAACTACGCGCCCTTTATCAATTTGCACTTTTCATTTGTTACTTGTCATTTTTCATTAAAACCAGCGCGGCCATTTCGCTCGCAGATAGCGACGCTTGAAATCCTCAGTTCATCCGGCTCAGCCGCAGCAGGTATCCAACAATCCAAGCCGGCCCTCCCCGTCGCTTAGGCTCCGACCCTCCCAGAATTCTCGCTGAGGCTCGAAAGGGAGGGTGGCAAAAGTCCCGTCACCCGTCACCCGTCACTCGCAACTCGACACTCGCAACTCGCTTGTCGCTACTCGACACTCGCAACTCGCAACTCGCAACTCGACTACGCTTCATCCAGCAAATTCACCGCGGCAAAGTCTTTGCCTTCAAGCATCGCCAGGCTCGCTCCGCCGCCCGTGCTCACGTGCGAAACCTTTTCGGCCAAACCCATCTGCTCGACGGCGGCGGCACTGTCGCCTCCACCAATGATCGACGTCGCGCCGCCCGCGGTCGCTGCCGCAATCGCCTTGGCGACTTCGTTCGTCCCTTCGTCAAACGGTTTGACTTCGAACATGCCCATCGGACCGTTCCAGACCACCGTCTTTGCCGAAGCAATCTCGGCGGCGTAAAGCTTTGCCGTTTCCGGGCCAATGTCAAAACCCTCAAACCCGTCGGGGATCTTGCCGTTCTCTACGACGCTGATCTCGGCATCGGATGATGGCTTGTCGGCGATGCGAGTATCGACAGGCAGCATCAACTTGTCGCCGCCCGCCGCCAGGAGTTCTTTTGCCAGATCGACCTTGTCTGGTTCGACCAGGCTGCCGCCGACGCTGCCGCCCTGTGCGAGCGAGAATGTGTACGCCATCGCGCCGCCGATGAGAATCTTGTCGCAGATACCGATCAGATTCTTGATCACGTTAATCTTGTCGGAAACCTTGGCTCCACCCAGAATCGCAAGGAAAGGGCGTGTCGGGCTACTAATCGTGTCCGCGAGATACTGAATCTCCTTGGCGACCAACATCCCGACGACTCGAGGCTTTCCTTCCATCGCTGCAGGAACGCCGACCATCGAAGCGTCCGTTCGGTGGCAGGTTCCAAACGCGTTATTGCAATAGACATCGGCCATCGCCGCGAGTGCACCGGCAAATTCGGCATCACCGGATTTCTCACCTGGATTGAAACGCAAGTTCTCCAGCAGCAACACCTGCCCTGCCTCCAACCCGGCGGCTTTTGCCTGGGCGTCCGGACCTACTGTATCGGCTGCGATGCTAACGTCGATACCGAGTAACTCACCAAGCCGCTTGGCAGCTGGAGCCAGACCAAGCTCCGGTTTGGCTTCGCCCTTTGGACGTCCAAGATGGCTGGCGAGTACGAGTGATCCGCCGCGATCGAGAACCGACTTGATACTGGGCACCGCCATTTCAATGCGGCGATCGTCCGTAATGTTGAGCTGATCGTCGAGCGGCACATTAAAGTCGACTCGCATGAATACCCTCTTGTTGGCAACGTCGATGTCAGCGATTGTCTTCTTGGCCATGGATTCCTTCTTGTCGTTCTGCGTTGTTTTGTGCGGTGTGATTGGCGGTGTGTTCTTGCCGCGTTTTGGGTGCGGCAGTTTCTGCGGCGGCGATGATGCCAATGCGGGCGTTGAAATACGCAATCAGTGCTAGCATTTTTTGCTGACTGGGCGTCCACGGCTGATTCGCGGCGCAGCCGGTTTCCAAGAATGTACCGGGCAAAAGGGTGGTACGGAACCGGCGGGCGCCAAGTCGCCGAATTGGTGGAATTCGGGCTGATATTTTCGCTATTCGTCAGATCCTGAACGGTTTCATGCCCTCAGTTTTTTCGTATTCGGAAACGGCTTCGGGGGTGACAGTCTTCGCCCAGCCGACAGGGTTTCTGCGGTTCGTGCAAACGACGCACGGCGCCGGGATTTCCTGTTGGTTTTCCTCGATGATTGCAATGCTAGGAGCGAAAGCAGTCCGATAGCTCCTTCTGAATCCAGCAAAGTCGCTGCTGATTAACTTCGCCTCGCGACAGTTCGTTCGATTTGAATTCGAAGTTGGATGAGCCGGTAACGGCGAAGCGACAATAGATTGGATTGCTAAAAAAAAGTGCAAGGAGCCCTCCTTATGGATAAAAAGTTTTTCTTGGCGTTGTTGGCCATTGGCCTTTTCGGCCTCGTCGACACGGTCAACGCCCATTGTGAGCCCAGCTGCGGCTGTGCTTCCCCTGTAGTCGCCAGCGGTTGTGCTGGTGGATGTGCTGTTGCAGCACCAAGTTGTGGAAGCTCTTGTGGTGGCGGAAACGCTTGCTGCGGTGGTGGAATCAACTGGCAGCGTGGTCAGCTTTGTGGCCGACTTCGTGGTCTTTGCGGACGTCTTCGTGGTGCAATGAGCTGCGGCGGCGGTTGCGGAAGCTCATGCGGCGGCGGTTGCGGATGTGCAGCACCTGCAGCACCTAGCTGTGGATGCGAAAGTGCCTGCGGTTGCGGTGGTGGAGCTGCCGGTTGCGGTGGTGGAGCCGCTGGTTGCGGTGGCGGATGTGCTCCTGCAGCACCAAGCTGTGGATGTGCAAGCACCATGGGTTGCGGCGGCGGATGTGCAGCACCTGCAGCACCTAGCTGTGGATGTGCAGCTCCTAGCTGTGGCGGCGGATGTGCTCCAGCTTGTGGCGGACGCTCGCTGAACCTCGGTAGCCGATGCGGTCGACTCATGGGTCGAATTCGCGGACGTTGCGGAAACCGTGGCGGTTGCGGTGGCGGAAGCTGCGGCGGCGGTGGCTGCGGTGGCGGATGTGCAGCTCCTGTTAGCTGTGAGCCATCTTGCGGATGTGCCTAAAACTGAATTTCGCTTCGGCGAAATCTGAATAACAAGAGCCCCTCGTGAACACTCTTTCTGTTCGCGAGGGGTTGCTTTATGCGCCTGCGGCGAGTGTCGAGTTGCGAGTTGCGAGTTGCGAGTGGCGAGTGGCGAGTGGCAGGCCGCGAAACGGTTGCTCAGGCGGTCGTCCAGGTGGTCAAATACGCGGTGAAACGCATTTTTTTGACGGATGATTGCCCGTTCTGGGATCGTAGGAACAGCAAGGTTGTCAGCCTTTTTGATAAGTCGCTTTTCGACATGTCGCTTGTGCTGATGAGTTTGCGCCCAACCAGCTTGGGGACGCGGCGTCAGTCTCCCCCTAGTGTGTCGCCGCGTTCCTGCTTGTTGGTTTCATCTCTGGTAAAGTGGCGTCGGATCGCCGCTATCGAATCGGGCAAAATCTTCGCGGGGTTCACCTGTCGTGGCACACCAGGCCAGGTTCATTTTATCGATGCCAGAGGCAAGACAATTCATCGCGGGCACAGGGAAACAGGTATGGTCAACTCAACGGTTCTGTCTGCCAAAACGTACAAGCAGCTGATTGCGGTTCTGTTCGTCATGGTGGCTTTGTTGGCGAATCAGAACTTGATGCCGCAACTCGCGGCTCAACCACCAGCGAAGGTGAAAACCGCCGCGGCTTCAAAGGCGTCAGCCGGTTCGAATGTGGCGAACGCGAGTTCAAAGTCGAAGAAATCGACTCGCGTGGAAGCGAAGAAAAAAGACACCGCAGAGGAACAGGTTCGAAGCGAACTTTCGGATTCGCAGTTTCTCGGCGACTTGGCCAAAGCAAAATCAGCCGCCGATGCGAATGCGGCTCTTTCGGCTCTCGCGACGGCTCAAAGGGATGCCGGAAAACCGGCGGCGGCGATCGCGGCAGCCATTCAGATTCCTGACGACGAATTGCGATCACAGATTCTCGCCCAGCAACAGCCTCCACGTGGCCAACGGTTCGGGCTACCACAGCGGGGTAATAATCGACGGCGGCAAGGGAATGGCAATAACGGCAACAATGGAAACAATCCCAACGCTGGTGGCGGTGCCCAAGCCGACTTTGACACGTTGATTGATTTGATCACGACGACGGTTTCGCCCGAGTCGTGGGAAGACGTTGGTGGAACGGGAAGTGCTGCCGGATTTCCAGGCGGTGTTCTGATCGAACCCAAGGGGCTGATGCGGAGAGGCGAGACGGGCAAGGAAGCGAATCGCGCCCGGCGACTGAAATCGCAAATTCGCAAAAAGCTTGCGAGCAAACTCGGACGCGATGAATTCGCTGCAAGCGTGGAGTCCTCGCAGGATGGTCACGCAAACGAAGGTAGTGCGAACGGCGAGAACGGCGCGAACGATGGCGATAGCGCGAAAGCAGGTACGGTTCGTAGCATCTCGCTGCCTCGGCTGGAAACAGCATTGATGGCTCGCCAGGCTGCCGGGTTGCCGCCGACACCAGAAATGCTCGCGCTCGCTGGGCTCGATCGCATTCAGTACGTCATGATCTATCCAGATTCGCATGATGTTGTGCTCGTCGGCACATTCCATGACGAATATGGCCCGGAAGCCCAGCATCGTCTGAGCGACCTGGCAGTCCTGTTTGACGCGGTAAAAAATGGCAATGGTCAGATGGTCTGTTCGATTACGCCTCGCCAGAAAAATCTCGCAGCGACGCAGGCGTTCCTCAAGGAATCGGCGACTCGCGCCCTCAAACCAGGCGAGCGGCAATTATGGCTGGACACGATTCAAAGCAAGCTGGGTCGGCAGGATATCGAATTCTCTGGCGTCGATCCGCGGACTCATGTGGCTCAGGTGTTAATCGCCGCCGACTATCACATGAAGCTGGTTGGCATGGGGCTGGAACCTGGTGTGGATGGAGTCGAAAGTTATCTCAATTCAATCGAGCTTGCCGAAGACGGAACGTTGCCACCGATGAATGTTCTTCGCTGGTGGTTCACGCTACGTGATGCAGCCGTCACCACGAATGGTGATCAAACCACGTTTGGAATTCCAGATCGGCTTGTTCAGGTTCAGAGTGAAAACGAAATGCTCAGCGATCGCGGAGCCCGAATTCACACGGGCGCTTCCGAACCGCTAAATCGTCGCTTCGCCGCGAGTTTCACGGAGCACTACGTTTTGCTTGCCGAGAAGTACCAGATCTACGCCGACCTTCGACACGTTTTTGAAACGTCGGTTGCCGCGTCACTGATCGTCGATCAGCGGATGGAGAAGGACGCTGGATGGCAACCCACGTTGCTGGCCAATCCCGATGGATGGTTGTCTCACGATCAGCCAGCGGCGAAGGAAGTCGAAAGCGTGGTGGCTCATCGAGTCATCGACCGTCGCCATGTGGTTGCCGGGATTAGTGGCGGAGTCGATCTTGCGCCTCGTCGCGATCTTCAGCAACCGACAACGGCAAGTGATGTCGCCCAACTGGACAAGATTCGTGCCGCGAAACAGCCTGAAAATGATCGGCACCAGTCGCCGGCAACTGCCATTCGCTGGTGGTGGTAAGTTCCACGAAAGGTTGACTGGCAGGGTAATTCGGCGTCACCGTAATCGCCTCGGGCATCGCGAGACTTGCAAGCGGTTTCATTCAGTTCCGTTCATTTGACGAACAGGTTGGTTCCGTTTGGTTCAGTTTCTTCCCGTTTGATTTCTTGCACAGCCCGAGTGATTTTCTTCACCGAAATCTGGCGCCTTGCTGAATGACCGCGTTGTTTCTGAAGCGACCGGTCTCGCGCTGAAACCGTTTCCCTCGAATCTTGTTGGCCAATTCGCCGACTGAAGCTGCATTACTGAAGATTCCTGACGATGCTAGCCATGCTATCATCGGATTTTTCCGTTGTAACCGATATGTAAGAAATGCCAGATCGCCACGTCAAATCGGAGCGGTAAGGCAATGGATCGCAATGGATCGCAATGGATCCAAAACGGAATCACGACAGTTCAAAGGAAAGAACAATGCTTGTGCTGACACGGAAGGCTGGAGAGGCAATTCATATTGGCGGCGACGTATTCATACGGGTGATCCAGACAAAGGCGGGCCGGGTTCGACTTGGCATTGAAGCGCCACAGGACGTCCGGGTGACTCGGGGAGAGTTTCTCGATGGCATATCGAACAGACTGCAGTCAGTGCCCGCCAACGTTTGCGTCGCGAATGAAACTGGAACAACCGATGAGGTCCTCTGCTCTACGATGGCGCGGCGTTTTGCAAAGTGACCGTTAGCCAGAGCAAAGTGGCGCAGCGAAATTATTCCCCGAGTGTCGATTTTCGGCGCAGAATGTGGTGGTAGTGTTGCGCAAACCGATGTGATTCGTCGCGGATGTACTGCAGTAACCGCAGTGCGAACGCATGCCGCGACAAGACAAGTGGTTCCGAAATCCCCGGTCGGTAAATCTCTTCGTTCTTCTTCGCCAGTGAGATCACCGTTGGCGGTTCAATCTGCAGTTCCTCAAAAGCCGCCATTGCGGCGCTCAACTGCCCCTTGCCGCCATCGATCAGCACGATATCGGGAAACATTTCCGAACTCGCGTGCAGCTTTTGGTATCGCCGCGAAACGACTTCGTGAATGCTCGCAAAATCATCTACGCCAGAAACCGTGCGAATCTTGTAGCGTCGATATCCCGGCTTGAACGGCAAGCCATCGATAAACTGCACAAGACTCGCCACCGTTTGCCCGCCGCCAAGATGCGCGATGTCGATACCCTCGATCGTACGTGGCGTTTCGGAAAGTTTGAGAACCTTGCGGAGTCCGGTGAGTCCCTTCTTGGGGTCAATCTGAAACACTTCCGGTTGGACGTGGGTATCGAGTTCGCCACGGCGATCGAGCGTGTTGAGCAAATGAATTTCATCACGAAGTTTCGCGGCGACCTCGTAATCCTGATTCTTCGACGCCTCCTGCATCTCATTGTTTAACTGCTTCAGCAAACGCGACTTCTTCCCGTCCAGGAACATCTGCAGTCGCCGAATATCTTTTTTGTACTCTTCCTTGCTGATCCGCAAATTGCACGGAGCCGTACATTGCTCGATACTCGCCAGCAGGCATGGTCGAAACCACTTCCACCGCTCATCTTTTTCTTCGATGTCGAGCGAACAGGTTCGGAACTTGAAAATTCGCTGCAGCACCGCCATTGCGCCACGAAGCGAACCCGCACTCGCAAACGGACCGTAGAGCTTCACGCCCTTCTGTTTCGGCTCCCGCGTCACTTCGACTCGGGGGAACTCTTCATGAGTCGTAATCATGAGATACGGAAACGTCTTGTCGTCCTTGAGTTCCTTGTTGTACTTCGGCTGGACATCCTTAATCAGTCGCGATTCCACGAGCAGCGCGTCGACTTCGGATTCGCACTCAATGAAATCGGCATCGGCGATCTCACCGACCCAGTCACGAGTCCGATACTCTTCGGCAGCGGCCTTCAGAAAATAGCTCCCGGCGCGAGAGCGAAGGTTCTTGGCTTTGCCAACGTAGATGACACGACCTTTGATGTCTTTCATCAAATAGACGCCGGGCACCTGCGGGAACTCGCGGACCTTTTCAGCGGCTTCGTCAAAGCCAAGCTCTTCGGGCTGCTCGTCAGATGACGGCTGGGCTGGTTCTTCATCGGCGGGTATTTCATCAGAATCGGTCATGGCGTTCAACAGGCATTGTAGCCGCATGCCGCCAGATGACGTGATGGGAAAAGTTGGTGTACAGGCTTCAGCCTGCGCCGGCGCACCGGGAGTTCAGGCGCTCGAGACTTTAGACGCACGAGGATTTCAGGCGCATGGGAATTTCAGGCGCATGGGAATTTCAGGCGAGCCGGCTGCGTGAGCTGCCGGGTGGAACCGCGGTACGAACCTTTATCGCAGTTCGTCTGGCAATGTTTGTCTGCCTTTCGAGCGCTGTCTTCATCCCGAAGGGATTGCAGCCGGTAGCCCGCGGTAAGGCGAAAGGCGAGTGAGAATTTACGTAACCGTTCACGCGGGCAAAGGTCGGGCTCAATTTTTCGGCGGCAAACCGACTTATTTCGCTTTGCGGACCAACCCCGAAAATTTGTGCCTGACTCTCGAACCTGAGGAAACGTCCATGTCCGAGAGCGGTTACCATTCGGTACACCTTCGCTTGTTAGTCAATCTTCGTTGGTTCGCCTCTTTCTCCGTCAGTATCCGCGTTCATTCGCGGTTCTCGTTTCCTGGTTACCGGTCGTGCATGTTTCTGGTGGACTTGGTGAACCGCGAAAGACGCGAAAGAAACGAAATAAGAGCCCGTCCACCAAAACTCATGCCGTAGCAGCCGGGCCTTCATTTATCGGCCGGGAAGAATCACCAGCAAGCTTGCCACCAAGCCAACCCATTGGAATGTAGGCGCCAGCCAGGTCAAGAACCATGAACCACAGTGGCCCACCAAACTTGTAGACCATGGTTAGTCCACCGTAAAGAAAATACAAACCAATCCCGATCGCAAACCACTTCTTTCTTGTCGTTGCAATTTTTGCTGCGACAAATGCGCCGACAAGCGTACCAAGTGCGTGTGCTGCGAATGCAAACAGAAATTGGGGCAGACCAAACGATGCGATAATTTCCGTCATTGCATTCGGATCGAAAATGCTCAAGCCATCAGGCAAAGGGAAGACCACCATACTCAAGACGATAATTCCCAAATTCACAATGCTGCCAAGAATAATCCCAGCCAACACCGCACCGATATTTCTGAGAACGTTCATGTCGCCACCTGTTACATAAACCGGAATGAACCACCACAGATCACGCCATGTACCGTAACATGAAAGCATGAACCTTCAAGCCAACCGAATCGCCAGGCATTTCCCAAGCGCCCGTTGAAATGGCTTGCCACCATCTTGCCCGGATTCGCCCTCGCACGCGGCTTGGTAATAAGGAAGGAAGAAGGCGGGAACAAGAATCGTTAGTAGAACCGCTGTCTCAGCTGTTCACGTCCGTCGCGCAATAGCGGCGCAGACGAACAAGCCATTCAAATCGCACCTCAATTACCTACAAACTGCCAGAAGAAATACGCCGGCACGAGAAGATAACCGGTCAACAAGAGCCCCAAGGCCACTCGTGCCCCAGGCTTTTTAAATCGGCGAATCAGCAATACGGACAAACCAATTCCAAGCATGGCTTCGAAGATCGAGAACGGCACGCCGTAGTGATTCGGATCCCAATAAGATATCGGCGAATGGAATCGAAAGTCGGAAAGCGGAAAAAAATGCCGATGAGCGTCATCATGGTGAACTGGGAAATCGAGCCCCATATGCAGCAGGCAAGATCCAGCAAAGATGCCCAGCAGCAGGGCAGCCGCCGGGAATCGCTTTCGCAGCAACCAGGCAACAAAAGCGAGTGTCACCCACAGCGGGATCGAATTTCCAACCGCCACCACGTCCTGCCAAAAATCGCTGAAGTAAACTTCGCTCCAGATTTTCGATTCCGGAGTGCCTTTCAGTTTCTCGATCGCGTAGAGAACGAAGATTGCAAAATCCGGAATCACGCCGCCCGCGACCGCCATCCAGTTCCTCGCCGTTTCTCGCGGACGCCCAAACAATGCGACTCCCGTCAAAATGTGCGTCTGAGTCATCATGTGTGGAGCTGTTTATTTGGAGGACGCGGCAAAGCAGTCGACGGCCAGAATTGCCAGACAAGTTGTTTCGACATTCGCCTTTCCCGTTGGCTGGCCGTCCGCATGGTAGTCCGTGATCCATCCGCCATTTTTGTTCTGCATATCGAGCAACTGCTTCACCAGTCCTTCGGGGAGCCGATCCATCTTGCCCAACCGGTCCGCAGCAATCACAGCAAGGGCGAGCTTATAAGTGGCGTAGATTTTTCGGTCGTTGACGACTGCATCCGCAAATCCAGCGTGCTTACTGTTCCACATTTTTAGCGCAGCCTCGAAATTGCGAACGGCATTCTCTTTGTCGCCTTTCGCGAGCGCAACGGCGGCGAGCAAACGCAAGTCCGCATACGCCTCCCAGCCTTTCATTTCTCTATCAGTAACATGCTCCGTCCGAATCACTCGGCGATTATCACGAGCCACTTCGACGAGATCGTAGTGTCGAAAGGGGAGCGGTCGCTTCGCTTCACCAAAGAGGATCTCGATTTTTCCGGACTGGTTTTCGCCACGCTTCTCGATGGCTTGCCTGATCGCAGTCGCGAGTGCCGGATTCGATTTCTCCAGCACCTTCGTCACGAGATAGTTGTCATGGTACAGCCAGTACACATGGTGACCGCGAAACTCTGGTAACAGATTGACTTCGGCATCAACAAGTTTGACGAGGAAGTCGCGACCTCGCTCAACGGAATCACGACACGTGGCCTGAATCTGGTCGCTGTCCGCCTCGTCGCCAGCAATAACCTGACTGCCGCACAAAAGGATGACGAGCGCGAAAATTGCGAATGGTTGGTGGAGCATGTTGTCAATCAGTATACCGCGTAGGCCCGTACCAGCGGCGAGACTGGACACCACATTCTTGAGGCCAATGCCGCGCAGTGCGGGCAAGAAGTGTTTGGCGGAATGAACGTCGATGGCCGGTTTGAGCTTCAAGTGCCGGCACTGCGCGGCGTTTCCCGTTGCCAAGTTGAAAATCGTCTCGCCGCTGGTACCAGCCTACGGACTGACTTATTCGACCGCATCGGCAAACGCAGCCAGATCAGCCGCCATTTTGTCGATCAGCTGGTTGCATTCTTCCGCCGTCGTATCCAAAAGTGCAATCTGCTCGGCCGGCTCGAATGCAAAGGTGTAAAACTTGACCTTGGGTTCCGTGCCCGACGGGCGGACGGCAACGTAGTTGCCTTTCTTGGCGAGGTCGATGATCACCATGTCGCCTTGAGGCGCGTCCATCGGTTGGCGCGAACCATCGGCGAGTAAAATTTCTCCTGCCAGATAGTCGCGAATCTGTGCGACCGCCAAACCACCGACCTCTTGCGGCGGATCGGTGCGAAATTTCTTCATCAGCGACTTCATCCGGGCCATGCCTTCTGACCCCGTCATCTTTTGGGTAATGAGGCGCTCGGCATGGTAACCATGCTGCCAAAACAGGGCTTCGAGTTTCTCGTGCAGCGTCAGGCCTTCGGCCTTGAGCTTGGCCGCAAGTTCGGCCAGTAGCATCGACGCGACGGCTGCGTCCTTGTCGCGAGCGTATTGCCCAACCAGATAGCCGTGAGATTCTTCCGTACCAAGTACAAAATGTTCCGGGCCGCACTCGTCCATCTTGCCGCCAATCCATTTGAACCCGACCAGCAAGTTGCCTTCCGTGCGAACGTCATACGACTCGCCGATGCGGGCGACGAGATCAGTGGTCACGAGCGTTTTGACGAGGTAGCTCTTGTCACTCAGCCGCTGGTTCGCCTTGCTTTGCTCGAGAACGTAATCAGCCAACAAGGCTCCGATTTGATTCCCCGTCAGCGTCGGCCACTCTCCCATGCGATCCGCACTCACGGGAGCCGCACATCCCAGCCGGTCGCAATCCGGATCGGTCGCCATGATGAGGTCGGCTCCGACCTCTTGTCCGCGTTTAATAATGCTGTCGAACACCGCGGCGTTTTCCGGATTGGAAACGTGCTCCGGCACATTGGGAAAATCGCCATCGGGAGTCGCGTGCGGACCGAAGACTTCGACATCCGTGAATCCGTCCGCCTCAAGAGCCGGCATGACCGCCGTCGCGCCGACTCCGTGAAGTGGCGAATAGATGATTTTGATATCGCGTGGCCCTGGAAAGGCGCAACCTTTCACAGCGGTGATGAACGCCGGATCGACATCCTCTTTGCAAAGCTTGATCCTGCCATCCGCAACGGCCTCGTCAAAATCGACTTGTGCAATCGCATCCACATTCATGACGCAATCAATGACGCCCTTGTCATGAGGCGGCAGGATCTGCCCGCCGGTGGACCAGTAGGCCTTCACCGCATTGTCGCTGGGTGGATTGTGGCTGGCAGTCACCATGATCCCGCACGAACAATTTTTCATGCGGACCATGAACGAAAGTTCGGGTGTGCTGCGATGTTCGTCGAGGTAATAAACGGTGAACCCGTTCGCGACCATGATCTCCGCACACAACCGCGAAAACTCGATCGAGCGATGACGCGTGTCGTACGCGATCGCACAGGATAGCGACTGAGGATCTTCGGCATTGGCCTTTGTATATTCGGCAAGTCCCTGGGCACTCTCGCCAATCGTCCGATCGTTGATCGCGTTAGAACCGATCGGGTACATCTTGCCTCGGCGGCCGCCGGTACCGAACGGGATGATCGTCCAAAAAACGTCATCAAGCGTTTGCCAGTCGCCATTTTCGATATGCTCGATGACGGCAGGTTTGTACGATTCGTATCGCGGCTGGGTCAGCCACGTATTGATATTCTCCCTGGCTCCGGCCGTGATGCTCCCATCGGCCACGGCTGCATCCAGTTTC
>CALHZT010000158.1 GCA_938040995.1 uncultured Pirellulaceae bacterium
GGCATGCGTTTTTCTGACTGGAAATTCCGCCACACCATCGCGCAGCCAATCCCGGCGAGTGTTGAACAAGTCGCGTGAAGTGTCGTGCAGGCGATCCAGCGCCACTGCGTGATCGCAGCGGTCGGGTTGGGAATGTAGACATTCAGGTAGAGCAGGTTTTCGAGGAAGGCGAATGTCAGCCCGGAAGCAACGCAGCACAGGATGATCTGCGTTCGCGACTTGAAAAGCCACGGTTGGCGTTCGCAGATATACATTGTCGGCGCGACCTTCAGGATCTCTTCGAAGAATGGGGCTCCGATGACAATCATGACGATCGGAAGCGATTTTTGCGGTCCAAGAAACATGGCTGCCAGAACGGCGAGGATTCCGGATGAAGCCGCAACTGCCAGCGTGACCAACCAGCTGGTCTGCGAGGAAGTTGTTGCCACGAGCCCTTCGTACCAGCGAAACCAGGTCACGGCGTCTTGCGGCGTTTCCCCGGACAGCTGCCGCGAAAGACCCGGCTCGTCCCAAACTGAATTCTCAGGATCCACCACGGTATTGGGGATGTCGACCGTTGGCGGGTCATTGGGCACGAAGCACTGCTCGTCGGTCTTCATCCACGGTTCGGCGAAAACCGAATGGTCTTTCGAGTGGGCAGCTACCTGATCAATCGCGTCGTCGATATCGCGAGGCGAACGAAACGGATCGGCGAAGTCAGGTTTGTTGCCGGGTTTCGGATTGGCGGACCGCTTGTCGCCGCCATCTTCGGCGGAGGTATTTTCGTCAGGCGACGGTCCGGCTGGCGCAGTCACGACAGCCTCTTTATGCGACGGAACCAGGCGATACTGGTGATGCGGGTGATACTGGCGGGGCCTTGTGAGCGTGATAAGCCGTGCCCGACCCGATGACGGCAGCCATGGGAACCTTCTGGCGGCTGGTGTTTCCGCCCAGATCGACGCCTTCGACGCGCACATTGCAGACGGCGTTGAATCCGCCGGCGTGGGCCTGTTCGATCAGGCGCAGGATGACTTCCCGCTTGGCACGTTCCTGCATCGTGGTAAACGACTTCATCTCTCCGCCGAAGATCTTTCTCCATCCCGAGAGGAACGATTTCAGATAGTCGCTGGCAATGACGACTTCGGCGACAACGACCGTTGGCGGAGCTGGAGCCGGCAAAACGGCACCGGGGTACGACTTAAGCTGGCTGGTCAGGAACCCTTCGTACGCGGATTCACGCTCGTTGACGTTGGCAAAATGCTTCTTTTCGTTGTAGCGGCCGATGATCAGCCCGCAAATAACGAGCGGGGCAACGATAATCAGCAGCTGGATCAGGATTTCCATCTTGGGAGTCTTTCGGTGTGCTGGCGAAGTTGCGGTGAAGTCGGCGAAGTCAATTGAAGTCCGGCGAAGTCGATTAGGCCGATGGCTGAAGCACTACGGCGGTGCCATACGCGTACATTTCCGAGGCACCGGAAGTGACAGCACTCGTTGTGAAACGAATATTGACGATGGCATTTGCGCCCAGCTGTTGAGCTTGGGCGATCATTCGCTGGACGGCTTCGCGGCGGGATTCGGTCAAAAGCTCGGTGTAACCGCGAAGCTCGCCACCGACGAGATTTTTGAATCCGGCTGCGATATCACGGCCAGCGTGCTTGGCCCGTACGGTATTACCCTGCACAAGCCCGAGGACTTTGGTGATTTGGTGCCCGGCGACGGTTTCGGTGTTGGTAATAATCATGGAGGGTTTCCACTGTGCTTTGCGTGATCGGCCTGGTAGGGGGTGAGGCAACAGACGAGCCCGGTTCGCGAATTAACTTGCTGGCTCGACGGACATTACACCGGTTGTTTTGGGTGGCGGCAAGCCGAGCTGACTTGTTGTTCTGATTGGTTGGCCGAAGATCGTGCGAACTGGCCGGTAAATGTGGTTGTTTTGGTGCATTCTCTTCGGAATCGGGCAAGCTGAACGCTCATCATTCCGAAATTGAATAGTCGCCATTCTTTGTGTGTTTCGGCAGGCAGTGCCGTAGCTTCGTCTCGCCAATCGTTGGTTGAGCCGTTGGTCGGAAGTAGCGCAGTCGTAGATTACTCAGGCGCTCAGGATTGCCCGTCCAGTAGCATCCACAGACTCGTTCAAAATAATGGCGAGAATAAGGTTACCCAGTGTTGACGATCTTGACGTAGCCCCATAATATCGGGGGTTTCCCATGAGGTCATTGGCGACGGCAACAGCCTCGCCTGTATCCTTGCGACGGGATTTTGAACGTCCATCGTTAATTGTTGGCATTGCGGAAGAAGGTAAATTCGTGGCCGGTTCTCAAGAGATTATCCGTATTCGAATGGAAGCGTACGATCACGCGATCCTTGATCAGAGTGCGCAGGAAATTGTGGATACGGCCAAGAGGACTAACTCGGAAGTGCATGGGCCGATTCCATTGCCAACGAGGGTCGAGCGATACACGGTTCTCTCAAGTCCGTTTGTCGACAAGAAAGCACGCCAGCAATTTGAGATCCGCACCCATAAGCGTGTGATTGATATTGTGCAGGCGACTGCAAAGACGATTGAGGCGTTGAACAAGCTTAGCTTGCCTGCGGGTGTTGATATCAAGATTAAGGCATCAACAAAGTAGTTGGCGGCTTGGCAGTTGACGGTTAGCGGTGTGATTTAGAAATAAAACTCAGGCGACCAGTATGATGGACGCTTGGCAGGTAATTGGTCGGTAGCTCTGGTTTGGTTTGGGCGATTCTGATCCTTCCTGTCAGCAAAGTGATAAAGACAAGGCGAATGCTATGAGCAAGGGAATACTCGGCCGTAAGGTCGGGATGACGCAGATTTACGATGAAACGGGTCAGGTAGTGCCTGTCACCGTCCTTGAGGCAGGTCCTTGTCACGTCACTCAGTTGCGCACTGAAGAGCGTGATGGCTACAGTGCTGTTCAGCTCGGTTATCTCGACAAGCCAAAGCGGCTTGTGTCTCGAAGTGAAGCCGGGCATGTTGCCAAAAATCTAAAGACCAATCGCAAGCGAAAGCGTTCAGCGGCTGGCATCGAGCTTCCTCCAAAGCCGGATTGTAATCCCAAGCGTTTTGTTCGCGAGCTGAAGGGCTCAACGGATGGCTACGAGCTTGGGCAGGAAGTGACAGTCGGAGTTCTCTCCGATATTGCTCGTGTTGATATTGTTGGTACGAGTAAGGGTCGTGGTTTCGCTGGCGTTATGAAGCGGCATAACTTCTCTGGTCAGCGTGCATCGCACGGTGTCAAGAAGTGTCATCGCCACGCCGGTGGTACTGGGATGAGTGCGTATCCGAGTCGCCTGTTCAAGGGGAAGCGGATGGCCGGTCAGTACGGTAATGCAAAGACGACCAGCCGAAATATCAAAGTTGTGAAGGTTGACGAAGAGAACGGTCTGCTGCTCGTGAATGGTGCAGTGCCGGGCCCGAATGGTGGCTATGTCGTCATTAAGGAAACGAACACGTTGTAATCCACGGAATGGCCGGGGCGTTGGCTTTGGTCTTTTGTTTGGGTTGATTAAGTGAGATCAGGATTAGTCATGGCCAGTTTGAAAGTATTCGATCGTTCCGGCAAAGAAGTCGGTACTTACGAGATCGAGCACACGGATATCGCGCCTCGTATCAGCAAGCAGTTGTTGCACGATGCGGTTGTGATGTACCAGGCTAATCAGCGGCAAGGTTCGGCTCGAACAAAGTCGCGTGCGGAAGTGGCTGGTACGACCAAGAAGATGTATCGCCAGAAGGGTACTGGTAACGCGCGTGCCGGTTCTCGTCGAAGTGGTGTTCGTCGTGGTGGTGGTCACATTTTTGCTCACCGTCCTCGCGATTACTCGTATCGTCTTCCGCGCAAGGCGGTCCAGTTGGCGACTCGAATGGCAATTGCCTCGAAGATTCGTGACGACGAAGTCGTTGTGGTTGACGGGCTGGATTTTGCCAAGCCGCAGACGAAAGAGATGTCGGCGGTACTGAAATCGCTGGGGTTGAATGGTGTGACGACTTTGGTTGCAACCGCCGCCCATGACGTGAATGCATACAAGAGTGGCCGGAATATTCAGGGTCTTGAGGTTCAGCCGGTTGATGGTTTGAACGCCTTGAATGTGCTGCGTCCGAGGAAGATGGTTGTCACGAAGGACGCGCTGGATGCGATTCGTGACAAGGCGGCTGGAAAGTCCGCGAAGGTTGAGGCGGCGGAGTAGGTCGCACGTTACTTGGTTGTTCGGTCAGCGAAGGCTGGGCTTAACTAGAGGTGCCAACTGATGGCAGTGAAGACAAAGAAAAAGTTGAACGGTCCGCACGCTCCGCGTAAGGGTCCGAAGCTCGAGCCGCATCAGGTGATTCTCAAGCCATTGGTGACTGAGAAGGGGATGCATCGTTCGACTCGAAATAACCAGTATTCGTTTGAGATTAACTCGCTGGCGAACAAGCTCGACGTGAAAGAAGCTGTTGAGCAGTTGTTTGACGTGAAGGTGTTGAAGGTGCGGACGCAAAATCGGCTGGGAAAGACCCGGCGATTCAAGTTTCGTACTGGTGTGACAAAGAACTGGAAAAAAGCGATTGTTACGCTGGATCCAGAGCACCGCATTGATTTCTTCTAGGGTGAGTTGTTTGAGTTAGGTTGTCCCTGGTTGGCAAACTTGGAAGCGGAAAATTATGGGAATTCGAAAATACAAGCCGACTTCGCCTGGTCGCAGGAATGCGACGGTCAGCGACTTCAAGACTTTGACCAAAGGGTCGAAGCCTGTGAAGAAGTTGTTGAAGCCGAAGAAGAAGACCGGTGGGCGAAACAATCAGGGCAAGATTACGGCTCGTCATCGAGGCGGTGGTCATAAGCAGCGTTATCGCGTCATCGACTTCTTGCGAAAGAAGGATGGTGTTCCCGCGAAGGTTGCGGCGATTCAGTACGATCCGAATCGAAGTGCCCGCATCGCCCTGCTTCATTATGTTGACGGCGACAAGCGATACATTTTGGCTCCGGATGGTTTGGAAGTCGGCACGATGATCGAAAGCGGAGTCGATGCGGCTCCAGCAGTCGGCAACTCGATGCCGCTCAAGAGCATGCCTACGGGTACGGCGATTCACTGCATTGAGTTGCAGCCGGGTAGTGGTGCGATCATGTGTCGCAGTGCTGGTGTTTCGGCGACTTTGATGGCTCGTGAGTCAGGTTGGGCTCAGTTGTCGTTGCCGAGTGGTGAGATTCGGCGTGTTCCTTCGTCTTGTCGGGCAACGATCGGCAGGGTTGGGAATTCGGAGCACATGGGTATTCGGCTGGGGAAAGCTGGTCGAGCCCGCTGGATGGGTCGACGTCCGCATGTTCGCGGTACGGCGATGAATCCAATTGACCATCCGCACGGTGGTGGTGAAGGTCGAACGAAGGGCGGTCGTCATCCTGTCAGTCCGACTGGTGTACCAGCCAAGGGTGGTGGAACACGAAACAAGAGGAAGCCTTCGAATGCCGCGATTGTTCGTCGCCGTCGTTCGAAGCGATACGGTCAGTTGAAATAGAGTTTGAAGAGTGGCGGGCCTGGTGTCTGGTTTCGCTGGTAAGTCGACTAACAGCAAATTTTACCGAAGATTGATTTATGAGTCGGTCACTTAAAAAAGGCCCGTATGTGGACCCCAAGGTTTACATGAAGGTTCAAAAGCAACAGGAATCCGGCGGCAGTGAGCCCATTAAGACTTGGGCTCGGGCTTGCACGATTGTTCCTGAGTTCGTTGGCGTGGTCTTTATGGTCCACAACGGCAAAGCTCATATCAAAGTGCAAGTCACGGAAGATATGGTCGGTCACAAGCTTGGTGAGTTTGCTCCGACGCGAACGTTCCGTGGGCACGGCGGCAAGGGTAAGCGGTAAGTGGTAGGTGGCAGGTAGAAGTGAGTTGTGTTTTGCGACTTGATCGCGAGCACTAACACGGCAGGAAATACAAATGGCATATCGAGCATCACATCGCTACGCACGCATTAGTCCGCGGAAGGTGCGACCATTGGCTGACATGGTCCGCGGGAAGTTTGCGGATGAAGCTCTGGATATTCTCAAGTTTCAGCCTCATCGTGGGGCTCGCATGCTGGAGAAGGTAATCAAGAGTGCACTTGGCAACGCTCAGGATCCAGACAATCCGGTCAACAAAGGCAAGAATGTCCGAGTCGAAAATCTGGTGGTTGGGCACGTTACCGTCGATGGCGGTCCGATGTTCAAGCGGATTCAGCCTCGCGCTCGTGGGATGGCTTTTGTGATCAAGAAGCGAATGTCACACATTAACGTCGAGCTGGAAGAGTTGTCGTAGGGCGGCAGCGTTCTGGGCAGCTTTTGATGACGAGAAGAAACAACTAACAACGGTTTGAAACGGGAAAAACCATGGGACAAAAGGTGAATCCGATCGGCTTTCGAGTCGGCATTATGGAGGGCTGGAAGAGTCGCTGGTATGCGTCCAAGCAGGACTATGCAGCGTTGCTCATCGAGGACTTTAAGGTTCGCCGCTTCATTACGAAGCATCCAAAGAAGCCATACCGTCACGCTGGTATCAACAAGATCGAGATTGAGCGCACGCGTGACGAAGTCACGATTGTGATGCACGTCGCGAGACCAGGTTTGATTATCGGCAAGAAGGGCCAGGAGATTGAAGTTCTGCAGAGTGAGTTGCAGGATTTGATCGGCCGCCGCGTCAACTTGAAGGTGCAGGAAGTTTCCAAGCCGGAAATTCAGGCGCAGATTGTTGCGGAAGATATCGCGGAGCAACTCGCGAAGCGAGCTGGTTTCCGTCGCTGCATGAAGCGTGCACTTGAACAGACAATGGAAGCGGGAGCGAAGGGAATCAAGGTTCAGTTGGCAGGTCGACTGGGCGGAGCCGAAATGGCTCGACGAGAGAAACAAATTGCAGGTTCGATTCCGCTTAGCACTTTGCGAGCGAAGATCGACTACGGATTTACAGAAGCGAAGACCGCCCAAGGCCACATCGGAGTTCAGGTGTGGATTAACCAGGGCATGTATGAGGGTACTGGCGATGGCGATGATGCCGAAACGGGTGAAGCACCGAAAAAGCCAAAGAGGACGTATAAAAGGTAACGCATCACGCGGAAACCGGGTTGTCTTTGGTGATTTTGGCTTGCAGGCGATGGAAGGTGGCTGGATTAAGGCCGCTACGATCGAAGCTGGCCGTATTGCAGCCCAGCAGTACGTACGTGGTGAGGGAAAGTTGTACGTTCGACTGTTTCCCCACAAGTCCGTAACGTCAACTCCGCTCGAAACCCGGATGGGTAAGGGTAAGGGTGAGCCGGACTTTTGGGCAGCTGTCGTACGACCGGGAACGGTCATGTACGAACTGGCCGGTGTGACAGAGGAGCAGGCACGAGTGTGTTTTGCACGTCTGGCTCACAAGATGCCGATCCGCGTGCGGTTTGTGCATCGACGACTGGGACAGCAGTAAAAGCGAGTGCGAAGCGGATAGCGAGCGGACACGAAAGTTAATCGGGAGCGTCAGTAAAACGGCGTGAGTAGGCAAAGCGATGGAAACCAAAGAACTACGTGAAATGGGCGACGAGCAGTTGCAAGATACGCTCAAGACGACTTGCGACAGCTACTTCCGTTTGCGAATGCAGGCTCAGACCGAGCGTTTGGATGCTCCGACTGAATTGCGTCGGCACCGCCGGCTGATTGCAAGAATCAAAACCGTTCAGCGTGAGCGTGAGATTGTTGCAGCTGGTGACGCCAAAACGGCGGCCCCGGCGGCTGCTGAAACGGCTCCGGCAGCAGAAGCAACGCAAGAAGCGTAGTCCCGGCAGAGAACAACAAACCAGAGATTTATCAAGCGAAGTAACATGCCCAAAAAAGTAGCCATCGGAATCGTCACCAGTGACAAAATGGCGAAGACTCGTCGCGTCGAGATTCCACGTCTCGTCAAGCATCCGAAGTACGGCAAGTACATGCGGAGCAAGACGATTTGTTATGCACACGACGAGAAGGAAGAGTCGGGCGAAGGTGATACGGTTGAGATAATTGAAGCGACTCCACGTTCGAAGATGAAGCGTTGGGAGCTGGTTCGGATCATTGAGAAGAGCAAGATTGTTGACGTAGCTGCATTGCGTGCGGCTGCAAAAGCTCAGGAAGCCGCCGAAAAGGCGACGTCCGAGTAGGTAAAACTGAATTCAGGAAAACAGGACATCACCGGACAGACGCTCATCCGAGAGATACGACGTTTGCGGTAGATAGAAGAAGATACAGTCATGATTCAATCCGAAAGCCGACTCGCAGTTGCTGACAACACCGGCGCCAAAGAAGTCATGTGCATCAAGGTGCTTGGTGGCTCGCGGCGTCGATTTGCCGGCCTCGGTGACGTTATTGTCTGCAGCGTGAAAAGCGTGATTGCGGGAAGTGAAGTCAAGAAAAAGTCGGTTGTCAAAGCCGTGATCGTGCGGGTCAAACAGCCAACTCGCCGCACCGACGGTAGCTACATCCGGTTCGATAGCAACGCAGTGGTGCTGATTGATAACGATCGCAATCCTCGCGGGACACGCATCTTTGGTGCGGTCGCCCGTGAGTTGCGTGAGCGACGGTTTATGAAAATTGTTAGCCTGGCGAACGAAGTAGTGTGACGTCGGTCAAGGATCAATCAGTAGATTCCACGACGGAAAACTGCAGAGGATAAAGAGATGCGAGTCAAAGTTAACGACACCGTAGAAGTCATCGCCGGGAACGACAAAGGGTCGCGCGGTAAGGTGTTGACGGTCAACAAGAAGACCGGAAAGGTAGTTGTTGAGGGCATGAACCTTGTTTACAAGCATGTTCGACGCAGCCAGAAAAATCCGCAGGGCGGACGATTGAGCAAGGAAATGCCAATCCAGATCTCAAACGTGATGATCGTTTGTGAGAAGTGCAGCAGTCCTTCCCGAACGGGTTACCGTTACATGAAGGATGGAAGCAAGGAACGCTTTTGTAAGAAGTGTGGCGCTGGCCACGGGGAAGTTGCCCCTCCAAAAGCGGCTTACGCAGAGAAGTAGACATAGCAGGAAGCGTCTGGCGTCTTTCGAAAAGGCGGCTCGGCGAAACGAATAACAAAGGTGCCACATGGCGGACGAAAAAGTCACACCCCGCTTGCAGGAAAAATACTCGGCAGAAATTCTCCCCGCGATGAAGGAGAAGTTCGGTCGCAAGAACGAGCATTCGTTGCCTCGGCTTGAGAAGATCGTCGTCAATATGGGCGTCGGCACGGCGGTTACGGACAAGAAGCATGTGGATGATGCGGTGGCGTCGTTGACGCTGATTACCGGTCAGAAACCACTGGTAACCCGGGCAAGAAAGTCGATCGCGAACTTCAAGTTGCGTGAAGGCATGCCCATTGGTGCCAAAGTGACACTGCGTGGGGCGAGAATGTATGAGTTTTTCGATCGCCTCGTTGCGATCGCGATTCCTCGTGTTCGCGACTTTCGCGGTTTGAAAGACACTGGCTTTGACAAATCAGGCAACTACAGCATGGGTCTGACGGAGCAGCTTGTATTTCCGGAATTGAACCCGGACAAGTTTATGCGACCACAGGGCTTGAACATCACGTTCGTGACGACCGGTAGTTCGGATGACGAGTCGCGTGAGATGCTGAAGATGTTCGGGATGCCGTTCAAGTCAGAAGAAAAAGAAGAAGCGGGTGCCGCCTAGTTACGACTGGACCGGCCGACCTTAGATAATGCAGATTGAAGACAACTGAAGTTTCAAATTGAAACACCCAGGATTTCAAGGACAACCAAGTGGCGAGTAAATCAAAAATAGCGAAAGCACTTCGCGAGCCGAAGTACTCCTCGCGCCTGGAAAGGCGATGTGGACTCTGCGGCAGACCGCGTGCAGTTTTTCGAAAGTTCGGCATTTGCCGAATCTGTTTCCGCAAATTGGCCGACGGTGGCCTCATTCCTGGTGTTCGTAAGGCGAGCTGGTAGGGCCCAATAACCATGATGACTGACCCGATTGCCGACATGTTAACTCGCATCCGCAACGCGGTGCGCATTGAGCGTCCTCACGTGGACATGCCGGTTTCGAAAGTGAAAAAAGGCGTCGCCGACGTGCTGAAGCGCGAAGGTTACATCTGGGACTGGACCGAAGTCGAAGATCAACCGGTCGGACAACTTCGTCTGGAACTGAAGTATGGCCCGAACGGTGAGCGATTGATTCGTCATATCAAGCGAGTCAGCAAACCTGGGCGACGTGTATACAGCAAGTCGCGGGAGTTGCGACCAATCCTGCAGGGATTGGGAATCAGCGTGCTGAGCACCAGTCGTGGTGTTGTTAGCGACCGTGAAGCCAGACAACGCAACCTTGGTGGCGAAATCCTTTGTGAAATCTGGTAGCTCGCATTGCATCAGGTGAAGTAAGAGAAAGTAAAACATGTCCAGAATTGGCAATAAACCGATTCCCGTTCCCAGTGGGGTGACGGTAAAGATCGACGGACAGCACATACACGTCGAGGGAAAACTCGGCAAGTTGTCACGTGAATGTCGACCGGAAGTTACAGTGACTCAGGAAGGCGACGATATTATCGTTTCGCGAAAAGGCGATGATCGCCAGTCGCGCGCATTCCATGGCCTGACCCGGTCATTGATCGCCAACATGGTCGAAGGCGTCACCAAGGGTTTTGAGAAGAAGCTTGAAATCGTAGGTGTCGGTTATGTCGCCGCCGTGCAGAACAACGAACTGCAAATGCGTGTCGGCTATGCCAATGAGATTCAGATGCCTATCCCGGCTGGGCTGGAAGTAACCTGTCCGGATCAGACCCACGTGGTCGTAAAAGGCTGTGACAAGCAGATGGTCGGTCAGTTCGCAGCGGAAGCCCGTGCGTCACGAAAGCCGGAGCCTTACAAAGGTAAAGGGATTCGTTACGAAGGCGAACAGGTAAAGATCAAGCCAGGAAAGACGGCTCAGTAATTGAGCGTTGGCAATTAGATTGCCAGGCAGGTTGTCGCTTCGGCGGCGAAGGAAAAGGAAGCCCGGTTACAACAGCGCCGGGTAGAGAAAATCAGAAGAAGGTAACCAGCGATGGTATCCCAGGTAAAACGACTCAATCTGCAGAAGATTCGCCGGCGACGGCGTGTACGGAAGCCTTTGACCGGTTCGGCCGAGCGGCCGCGGCTTAGCGTTTTCCGTTCGAACAAACACATTTATTGCCAACTGATCGACGACGAGTCCGGCAAGACGCTGGTTTCAGCAAGTACTCGCGATCGCGGTTTGCGAAGCAAATCGTACGGCGGCAACAAGGACGCAGCGGCGGAGATTGGAAAAGTGCTGGCAGAGCGGGCGATTGCGGAAGGTGTCAAAACCGTCTGCTTCGATCGTGGTGTCTACAAGTATCACGGTCGTGTTGCGGCTTTGGCCGATGCCGCCCGGGAAGCTGGACTCAGCTTCTAGCTAACCGAATAATTCCCAACTCGCGTCATACGAAGAACAAACAAGAAAAGCGATAACCAAAGGTAACTGTCGTGGCAAAACGTGCACGTGGCAAAGGAAAAGGCAAAAAAGACGAAGGACGCACTTCAGGTGAGTTCATCGATAAGGTCGTAAAGATCAAGCGATGTGCTGCTGTGGTCAAGGGCGGTCGTCGATTCAGTTTTGCCGCTATGGTTGTCGTCGGTAATGGAAAAGGCCGCGTTGGCTGGGGCTATGGCAAAGCGAACGAAGTGCCGCCCAGCGTTGAAAAGGCTGTCAAGCAGGCGACACGCAGCATGGTCGACATTCCCATCGTGGAAGGCTCGATCCCGCACATTGTCAAAGGACATTACGGAGCCGGCCGGGTTCTGTTGGCTCCTGCCGGTCCCGGTACTGGCGTAAAAGCTGGTGATGCCGTGCGTGCAGTATGCGAAGCCGCTGGTATCGAGAACATTCTGACGAAGAGCTACGGAACCGCGAATCCAGTCACGCTGGTAAAGGCGACTCTTGATGCTCTGCAAAATCTACGAACGAAGCAAGACGTCGAACGTCTGCGTGGAGTATCCCTATCATGATGCTTAACGATGTCCACAAAGGCATTCAAAAGAACAAGCCGCGTCGACGTGTTGGTCGAGGTCCGGGATCGGGTCACGGCAAGACGGCTTCTCGCGGACATAACGGTCAAAAGTCGCGTTCTGGCTGGTCTCGCCATCCCCTGTTTCAGGGTGGTGCCATGCCGATGGTGCGTCGCATTCCAAAACGCGGTTTCCACAACAAGTGGGCGCTTACGGTTGCGATCGTGAACGTCGGCGACCTCGAATCTGTGTTCGATGCTGGTGAAGAAGTTACGCCAGAGTCGCTCAAGGAGAAGGGTCTGGTCAAGCAGCGATATGACGTGCTGAAGGTGCTTGGAAACGGTCAGTTGACAAAGAAGTTGAACGTTTCGGCTCATCGTTTTAGCAAGTCAGCGGCTGAACTCATCGAAAAAGCTGGTGGCAAGACGGTCGTACTTCCCGGCAAAGCGTCGGTTGAGGAAAAGAAGGCCGCAATCAAAGCCGAAAAGAAAAAAGCCAAAAAGAAGTAGGCTGACAGATCTGAACTTTCAGAATGTCAATTTTTCAAACTGTCAAAATTGCCAATTGAATGGTGGAATGGATAGCCGCGATTCAATGTCGCACTCAAATGCCAATGCTGCCCTGCAGCAATGACGGAGCGAGACCATGTGGGAAAAAATACGCGTAATCTTTACGATCCCGGAACTGCGTAACAAGATTTTGTTGACGCTGTTGCTTATTGCCATCTACCGGGTCGGTTGGCAGATTCCCCTGCCCATGATTGATCAGGCCAAGACAGGGCTGGCATCCGGAAGCGGGAATCCGCTCGGCAAAATGGTCGAGATGGCAGCGATGTTCAGTGCCAGCGACCTGAGTAGTGCGACTATTTTCGGTCTTGGAATCATGCCGTACATTTCGGCGTCCATTATCTTTCAGCTGCTCGGAAGTGTCTGGAAGCCGATCGAAGACCTTCAGAAAGAAGGCGAAGCCGGCCGTAAGAAGATTACCGAGTACACGCGATACGCAACCGTGGCTCTTTGTCTCTTCCAGAGTTGGGCGTACGTCAAATTTTACATTATCAACTACAACATGGTGCATCCTGACTATCTGAACGACGCGGGCGCGTTGGGGTTTGGATGGACCTGGACAGCGATCCTTACGATGACCTGCGGGACCGTGTTCCTGATGTGGTTGGGTGAGCAGATTGATGAGTACGGAATCGGCAATGGAATCAGTTTGCTGATCATGGCTGGAATTCTGGCTCGAATGCCGGGTGCCGGATACAAGCTCATCAAGAATGCAAAGCTCGAACTTGGTTCGCTCCAGTCGGGAGATGTGGGTATTGAGACCCTCGTGATTCTCGCACTGTTGTTTGTTGCGGTCGTGTTCGGCGTGGTGTTCATTACCCTCGGACAGCGGCGAATACCGACTCAAAGTGCAAAACACATCCGCGGCCGCCGGACCGTTGGCGGAACTCGCCAGTATCTTCCTTTGAAGATCAATCAGGCGGGCGTCATGCCAATCATTTTCGCTGGAAGTCTGTTGATGTTCCCGCAGATCGTCTTCAGCTGGTTGAGCAAGCTGAACCCTTCATTCACACCGCTCAGCCGGATGTTTCAGGACGGTACGTCGTTCTTTTACAACCTGTTTTACGTGTCGATGATTTTCTTCTTCTGTTACTTTTGGACAGCGATCACCTTCAACCCGAAGGACGTTTCGGAGAACCTGAAGAATTTCGGAACGTTTATTCCCGGGTACCGTCCTGGCAAGCGTACTGCCGACTATCTTGAGAAGGTAATGACGAGAATTACCTACGTGGGTGCAGGATTTCTTGCAATCGTCGCGATTATCCCGACGATGATCTCCAGTGCACTCGGCGTCGATTTTATGATCGCCACGTTCTATGGTGGGACCAGCCTGCTGATCGCGGTAAGTGTGGCGTTTGACCTCGTTCAGAAGATCGACAGCCATCTGGTCATGAGAAATTACACCGGCCTTCTCGAAGGCTAAACTCGAAAGCCGACGATGCTTATCGTTTTTTTGGGACCGCCTGGAGTTGGCAAAGGAACTCAAGGTTCCCGTATCGCGACGCATCTCAAAGCCGCTCATATTTCGACTGGTGATATGCTTCGCCAGCAAGTCGAGGATGGTTCGGAGATCGGCAAAAAGGTCTCGTCGATTCTCGAGGCCGGCAAACTGGTCAGTGACGATCTAATTGTCGAGCTCGTCGAATCGCGACTGTCCCAGGAAGATGCCAAAGAGCGTTTTCTTCTCGACGGATTTCCCCGCACGATTTTTCAGGCCGAAGCGCTGGATAGTTTTCTTGCGAAGAGGAATCAGGAAGTCACCGTAGCGATGTTGCTCGTGGCTGACAAAGAAGAAATCCTGCGCCGCCTGATGGCTCGCGCGAAAGCGGAAGGACGAGCCGACGATACGCCTGAGACCGTCGCCCAGCGACTGGATGTCTATCACAACCAGACCAAGCCGCTGGTTGGATACTACGAGCAGTTGGGAAAACTTCAGCGAGTCGACGGCGTGGGAACGATTGGCGAAGTCTTTGACCGGCTGTTGAAGGTTCTCGACGAGTCGACTTCGGCCAGCGAATCGACTTCTTCCTGATCATCCGTTCCACGAAGGTTCCGTCATGTTGACTCTCCGGTCGCCTCGCGAGATCGAAAAAATGCGACGTCCCGGCCAGCTGGTTCGGGAGGCTCACGATCGGGTCCGTGGGCTGGTGCGTCCCGGTGTTACCACGCGGGAACTTGATCAAGTCGTCGAAGATCTGTTTGCTGAACACAATGCCGAGCCGCTCTTCAAAGGCTATCCGGGCGTAACTCCTTTTCCAGCGGTCACCTGTATTTCGGTGAATGAAGAAGTCGTCCATGGGATTCCTGGCGATCGCGTTCTCAAATCCGGTGACATCGTGAGCGTTGATACCGGTTGTCGGATCGATGGCTGGTGCGGTGATGCGGCTGTGACGCATGCCGTTGGCGAAATTTCCGAACAGGCGCAAGCGTTGCTCGATGCGACCAGTGGCGTATTGGATATCGCGATCGAAGCGATGGTCGAATGCGAAAAGTGGAGCCAGGTGGCTCGTCGCATGCAGGACTTCATTCAAGCGACTGACTTTTCGATCGTTCGCAACTTTGTAGGGCATGGTATCGGGAAAGAGATGCACGAGAGCCCGCAGGTGCCAAACTACTACAGTCGTGAATTCGAAGAAGAGGACGACTTTCCACTTCGTCCCGGTATCGTGCTCGCCATCGAGCCGATGATCAATACCGGAACGCACGAGACTCGTTGTCTGGATGACCACTGGACGATCGTTACCGACGACGGCGGCCTCAGTGCCCATTTCGAACACACCGTTGCTCTGACGGCAAACGGCCCGGAACGCCTGACCGGCCGAATGTAGAATACGAATTCTTTTGCGCCGCTGGTTCGTTTGCGTCCGCGCAAGCCAAATCCTGCATTTCCCGCAATTCTTTTTTCGGGAATCGCCTCATTGTTCGGCAGTTCTTTCGCTTGAAAGGATCTTCTTCTCAGGCGATGAGTATTCATGCGAACCAATGATGAGGGGAATCCAGATGTTCAGGCACAAATTTGGGATCGGTCGACTTTTCACTCTGTGCGTGATTGTGGCGACGGTTTCAGGTACCGTTTGCAAGGCGGCAAATGTGAACTGGGACGACGGAGGAGCCGGAAAGCTCTGGTCGATCATTTCGAATTGGCAACCAAACGCCGTTCCCGGCAGTGGAGATGATGTCTTTATTGGCAACCTTGCCGCTGCGAGTGGAGATGCGACGCTCATCAATCAGGACTTTTCGATTGGCAGTCTGACGCTCTCTGGCGGTGCTTCGGCGAACACTCTGATGAACCGACTGACAATGAATGGCCCACTCAGTATTGGCCTCGCGTCCGACTTTATTCTCCCAGAACATGCCGCCGGATCTGGTACTGCATCCCTGCAAATTGTGGGAGACATCGACGTCAGCAACCTCGGCGAGTTTCGCCTGGAAGGTGGGTACGCTCGGATTGGCGGCGCAGTCGATGTGAATCTCGGTGGAGAGTTTGGTGGGTATGGGGATTTTCAGTTTGTAAACGGATTGAATGGCGTCCAAACCCTGTTTACCAACAATGGCAGCCTGAAAACGGGACGCGCGGCAGGTGCTGCTGCGACGGAACGATTCAGACTGCAACTAAGAGCCAACGATACGGATGCAAGGATTGATCTCGATGGCGTGAACAACAACCGCGTTGTAAACCTTGTCGAGAATACAACGCTTGATATCGACATGCGGCTCGCGGCCTTTTCTGGCGCGATGACGATGGATCCCGGGACAATTTTGGGTCTAACCGATAACCTTGAGTTTACTGGTGGCGGCCGACTAATCGTGGACGCCAGCAGCGCGACAGGTGGTGTGCAGGATACGGCGACCATCAGGGGAGCCACCGTCTCGCTGAACACCGGGTCAACCATCGAAGTGAATTCTGGAACACTGATTTTTGATGCAGATTACTCGGGGAATTCGCAGACCGCACAGGTGCATCTCGCTGCAAGAACCGGCTTGGTGTTCAACGGGACAGCGGACGTAAACCAGATGAGTCTTGCAGTAATGTCGCACGTCACCGTCAATGGCGACGCGACTCTAAGAGCCGACCTTGACGATTTGAGCGGAGCTCTTGGTACGGCGACCTTGAATGTAGGAAATGGTGGACAGCTTTCTCTGCCGTCTTCCACTGGTGTCTACTCTGGAACACTCAATGTCAACGGTGGTGTGGTCGATTTTGCGAATGGTCGCGTGGATGTTGGTGCCAACGGAAAGCTTGTGATGAACGGGGCAGGTTCCGTTTCACGTCTTGTGGGCGCACCTGTTGATTTGCGAGGTGAGCTGCGTGCGACAGGCGGTGGGACTTCGCGAGTCGACAATCCGCTTGTGTTTCTCGCTGACAGTTCTTCCATTGTCGAATCGGGCAGTGATCTTTTTATCAATGCCTCTGTGAATTTCCTGGGCGGCAGCAATCACACTGGGGCCGGGGATCTTTTGCTCGGCGGAAATCTGACGGTTGTCGGTGATACTGTTATCAACATGCCCAACGGTCGAGTTGAGGTGGATTCCTCAAACAACAATCGTTCTCTTCAGGTGAATCGCGATTTGACAATCAACGCAGTGTCGTTGCGAAACGATATTGGGCGAGTCGATCGTGGATCGTATACAGTGAACATCGACAACACAGATTCGACTTTCGAAGTGAACCTGGCCGGTTCGAACGACTGGACGCTGGGACCTGAAGGAATCGTCAACATCGATGGGCTGGCGACCTTGCAGACTTCGATCGCTGGATCGCCTTTGAATGTCAACGGAACCATAAATGTCAACAATAGCACCCGATTTTCCGCACGAGTCGACATTGAATCTGGTGGTGCGATTGAACTGGCGACTGGCACGCTGCATCTGGATGGCGGAAATGCTTCGGAGCCGAATCAAATCAACGATGGCACGATTGCCGGCGCTGCCGGAACGCTTTCTTCGCTTGATTCAGGTCTGCGCGGGCATGGAATTGTAGCTCCAAGGATCTTCTTCAACGGTAGTTCGGATGTTATCGCGGAAAGAGGTACGCTTCGAATTCTCAATGAAGTTGTCAGGGCGGACATCGTAGGGGCCGTGTCTGGAGCCACTATTAATCTGTTTCAGGCATTGGATACTTCAGACGTCACCGCTTTGCAGTTAACCGGTGGGGCCGTCACCGGCGGAATCGTGAACAATCTAGGAATCACTCGAGGCTTTGGAACGATCAATACCGTTGGATTCGACAACGAATCGCAGCTACTCTCGAGCGGAAACGGAACTTTGATTCTGGATACCTTGAATGCTCCTGACATTGACGGCACGTCGAATGACGGGATCATCTCTGCTATGGGCGGCAATTTGACGATTGTTGATGCGATTGCAGATGCGTTTGATGGTCGGGCCCTGGTTGGCACCGGGCACGTTCTTGAACTTCAGCAACCGTGGGAGATGGGCGCGGCCGGGCGGCTCTCAATGACGGGAAATGCGGTGACGCCGGCGACCTTGCTTGGCGAGATTGTCAGAATTGATGGACAGATAAACATTGGCGGACAGTCCGTATTCGAAGCGCCAGCACTCTTTCGCGCTGGTAGTCAGGTCTCATTGCCTGCTTCAAGTGACACGCTACGATTTCGGAGCGGTGTAACGATCAATCCTGACGTTGTTTTTTCGGGAGATGGGAATGTCGTTCTAGAGGATGGCTTGAACGCGATCATATCCGGAGCTGTCATTGACGTTGCGGTTCGCAATGAGGCAACCATTGGTCCAACCAGCGCCGGCGATCCAGTTCACTTGCGTAGTTTCGAACAAACGGCAACTGGTTCGCTGGGTTTTCGACTGGATGGGACGAATGTCGGGGAGTATACGCAGTTCATTGTTGATGAGAACGTCGCGTTGGATGGTGGTCTACAGGTGGTTCTCGATCCGGCATTTACGCCGGCAGTGGATGATTCCTTTCTGCTGCTGCAGGCGACTACTGGTTTTGTGACCGGCAGATTTGGCTTGGCGACGCTACCGACCCTGCAAGGTGGGCTTGAATGGCAAGTCGACTACAGCGATCCTTTGACGGTTTGGTTGCGAGTTGTTGGCGACTTTGGAACTAATGGCGACTTCGATGGCAACGGCGACTATGCCTGTAACGACATCGACGCTCTTGTCGCGGAAATTGTAGGTGGTGCGAACAGTGCGAGCTTCGACTTGACCGGAGACGGACTGGTAAACGGTGCTGATCTGGATTCTTGGCTGGCCGAAGCGGGAGCCGCCGAACTTTCTTCTGGCAACCCGTATCTATACGGCGACGCGAATCTCGATGGCTCGGTCGATGTCTCCGATTTCAATATCTGGAACGGTAACAAATTTGCTCCGGTTTCCGCATGGTGTGCCGGCGACTTTAATCACGATGGCTCGGTTGATGTCTCTGATTTCAATATCTGGAACGGGAACAAGTTTCAGTCGTCAGACCAGTTGACCTCCGTGCCAGAGCCGGGTGCGGAACTTTTGATTCTGCTTGGTATGTTGGCTGGTTCGTGCGTTCGCAAACGTCGCATCTGCCAAGTCGCTTAAGCAAATGCAAACTACCTGATTCTCCCCGTTCCTCGAGAACGATCGATGCCCGACGCACGAATGCGCCGGGTATCGGCATTTTTGTTGGCGGATGATTTGTTGCGGTGTCGCTTTTCAAATACACCCGTAGAATGGGCGATCTTGGCGTCCGTTTGCCACACCTCCTCCCCACCGCTCACGAACAACCAATGTCAAATTCAAATCCCGGTGCGAATGCGATCGAGCTCACCGGCGTCACCAAACGATTCCGGAACCAGACAGCCGTTGACCGGCTGGATCTGACCGTTCCGACTGGCAGCATTTACGGCTTTATCGGTCCCAATGGTTCTGGCAAAACGACGACGCTGCGGATGATCCTTCGCATCTTTCCTCCGGATGAAGGCACCGTTTCGGTACTCGGCCAGATTCAGGGCAAGACGGCCGACGATCGGTTGGGCTACCTCCCCGAAGAACGTGGCCTCTACAAGCGAATGAAGGTTCGTAGCCTGCTCAACTACTACGCGAGATTGAAAGGCCACTACGACTGCAAAGATGACATCGAGCGTTGGCTAACGCGGCTGGATGCGACCAGTTGGGCTGACAAGCGAATCGACGCGCTGTCGAAAGGGATGGCCCAGAAAATTCAGTTCATCTCGGCAGTGGTCGCAAGACCGCAGCTGGTTATTCTTGACGAGCCGTTTAGCGGTCTTGATCCAGTGAACCTCGAAGTACTCCGTGATGCTGTCTTTGAATTGCGGCAAGCGGGTACGACCGTCATCTTTTCGACGCATGATATGGATGTCGCGGAGAAGATGTGCGACACCATATTTATGATCTTCAAAGGTCGCAAGGTGCTCGATGGGACGCTGGAAGATATCCAGTCGCAATATCCTGCCGATCGAGTCCGCATCCGCTTCGCATCACCAGAAACGCAGATGCCGGAGATCAGTGGCATCACCGATATTGAACATCAAAAACCGTTCCATGAATTTCGCATGGAAGATCCGTCCGATTCGCAAGCCATACTGCGCTCGCTGTCTGATGCGGCGGAACTGAGTCACTTCGAAATTATTCGTCCATCGCTGCACGAAATATTCGTGCGGATCGCAAATCCTTTTTCCGACGATGTCGGAGAGAACATGAGCGATAACGCTACCCTGTCGAATTCAGCACCTTTCTAGATATACCATGAGAAAAATTTTCACCATTGCCGCACGCGAATACCGGGCCATGGTTGGCACGAAGGCGTTTCTGCTTTCGATCATCATGATGCCAATTCTGATGGGTGGCAGCCTGCTCGCGATGCAGTTTCTCAAGAATACCGGCAGTATTCAGGAACGCACGATTGCGCTAATTGACCACTCTGGTGAAATGCGTCCTTCGCTTCAGATGGCGGCCAACGTCAACAACTCACAGGTTGAAAAACGCAAGAACAGTGAGGACAGCGAAGAAACCGAATTCGCCATGACGAAGGGAGCCAAGTACAGCCTCGAAGTCATCGATTCGGCAACAGCCAGTGACGATCTTCGATTCGAACTGTCGGAACGCATCCGCAACGGCGACTTGTATGCATTCGTTGAAATTCCCGAAGAGGTTCATCTTGTTGATGACGAAGGAAACCCGAAGCATGTTGACTTTTACTCGGAAGACTCCGGGCTTTCTGATTCAAAACGTTGGGTGACGCAAGCCATCAATGATCGCGTCGCTGCCATTCGATTGCAAAACGAAGGCATTGATTACTCGACGGTGAAAATCGCGCAAACGCCGACTCGGGTTCGTGGGTTGGGGCTGCTGAGCAAAGATGCGGATGGCGCAATCAGCAAGGCGAAGGAAAAAGACGAGCTGACCGCCATCTTCCTGCCGATGGGCATCATGATGCTGATGTTTGGTGTTACGCTTCTGGCGGCTCAGCCGATGTTGGAAAGTGTGCTCGAAGAAAAGTCGCAAAGGATTGCCGAAGTCCTGCTTGGTAGTGCGAATCCGTCCCAGTTGATGGGTGGAAAACTGATTGGTACCGTCGCCGGGTCACTGACGGTGTTTACGATTTACGCCCTTGGAGGATACATCCTCTGTCGATACCAGGGGTATGACGATCTTGTTCCTTTTCGCATCGTGCCCTGGTTTGTACTATTCCAGGTTTTAGGCGTACTCTTTTACTCGGCGATTTTTATGGCCGTTGGGTCTTCGGTATCCCAGCTGAAAGAGGCGCAATCGTTGTTATTGCCTGTGTGGATGATGTTGATGATTCCACTCTTTGTCTGGATGCTGATCGTGCAGGAGCCGAACGGATCGCTGGCGACGGGGCTATCTCTGTTTCCGCCAGCCACGGCGTCGATGATGGTGTTGCGCATGGCGACTGGCGCCACGATACCGTTATGGCAGCCGATTACGGGCGTGATCGTTCTTACGCTTGCGACGGCGTTTGTGGTTTTTGTTGCGGGGCGAATATTCCGCGTTGGCATCCTCTGGCAAGGGAAGACGCCGAAGTTTAGCGAACTGATTCGCTGGGCGTGGTCCGGCTAGTTGAGAGACTGGAGACTGGTTCCCGACGTCGCGATTTTTCGTGACAATGCGTGTTCCGGGTCCACTACCTCAATGAAGGAATCTCGCTATGCGACGCCAACCTGCGAAAACCGTTTTCGTTTCTCTTTACATCCTTGTTCTGTCAGCAACCTGCTTCGCCGAAGACTGGGCACGATTTCGTGGGCCGAACGGATCCGGGGTCAGCAAGAGCAGCGACATTCCGCTGGAATGGGATGACGAGAAGAACATCAAGTGGAAAGTTGACTTGCCCGGTCCCGGTAGCTCCAGTCCGATTGTATTCGGCGATCGAGTCTATCTGACCTGTTACACCGGGTATGGAGTCGACAGGGATAATCCAGGTGAAGCTTCTGGTCTGGTGCGGCATCTGTTGTGCTTTGACCGCACGAGTGGCAAAGAAATCTGGCGGGCATCCGTCGCTGCAGACGCCGATGAAGACGCGTATGAAGGCTTCATCACCGAACACGGATTCGCGAGCAGCACACCCGTGACGGATGGCGAGCATATCTACGTTCTTTATGGAAAAACAGGCGTCGTCGCATTCGACATGAATGGCAAGGAAACGTGGAAGTCAGCCGTTGGTACCCAATCGGATCCTTACAAGTGGGGCGGTGGAGCGAGTACGGTTCTTGCCGGCGACTTGCTCATTGTAAACGCAGCCAACGTTGGCCGTTCGATCGTGGCGCTCGACAAAGCGACAGGTAAAGAAGTCTGGAAGTACGCTGACGAAAAACTTGTGAACTGCTGGTCGACTCCGATCATGGTCAATGCAAGCGGCCGCGAAGAAATGGTGATGTGCGTCCCCGGCAAGATCGTCGCACTTGATCCAAAGACGGGTGACGAATTTTGGGTCGCCGATTCGCCGATCGCCAATACAACTTGTGCCAGCCTGGTTGAGCATAACGGTGCCGTATTTGCGATGGGTGGTCGAGCCGGTGATGCCGTTGGTGTTCGCTGTGGTGGCGAAGGCGACGTGACCGATACGCACACTTTGTGGGTAAAGAAACTTCGATCCGGAATTGGTACGCCCGTCGTGGTTGGCGGCAACATGTACTGGGTTTCGACTGGGACTGCATTCTGTGCCAGTTGCGAGACGGGTGAGTATGTTTACAAGGAACGAATCGGAGAGCAAAAAGGCGAGGGCAGCCGTCGGCCCGCTGGCAGTTACGCCTCAGCGTTGGCGGTTGGGGATAAAGTCATTCTCGTGACAAGGAACGGCAATTCCTACATCCTGAACGGTTCAGCCGAGTTTGATCAAGTCGCCGAGAACAAGCTTGAGAATGACGAAGGTCCTTTCAATGCGACTCCTGCTATCAGCAACGGCGAAGTGTTTATGCGGTCAAACAAGTCGCTGTATTGCATCTCGAAAGGGTAGCGAAGGGATATCGCCGAAGCAGAGAAATTTCGAATTCGGGAATGTTGTAGCCGGGCTGGCAACAGCTCGGGCGCTGCTTCTTAAGCGTTCACACGCGGACGGGTTTACGCATTTCCCGGTCAGGATCCTGCTGACGTAGCTCCAGAGAGTGTAGAGATCTGTCGCAAGGTGATTCGCCCGAAGTGCTGCCGCTCCGGCTACCCAGGCGATGCCTACATAATGAGGCCTCTCGCCGGGAAGCAGAGAAACGGGATCGAAAGTGATACCCATCCGAGCGCCGTTCGGAACCATCCGAGCGGCACACGGTCATTGGATGTCGGTGGATGGTCTACGCCCATAAGCGTGACCAGAATCAGCATCACACTCCAAATGCCGACTCGAGCCAAAACTACATAGGCAATCGCCGTCAGCAAGAAAATTCTCGCAACCCAATGGCCACGCTTCAGCAGCAATGCGTAAATGACGTGGCCGCCATCCAGCTGACTGATGGGCATCATATTCAGGCCTGTAATCAGCAGGCCAACCCAGGCAGCCATGAAGTACGGGTTAAGCTGACTGATCGACACACGACTGATCGAATGAAGTTCCGGTCGCTGCCATGAGATCATCGCCTTTACGATCCACGGAAGGTCCAGTTGATAAGGACCAGATGCCGGGATGGTCATGTCCAGATCCCGAATTCCCAGCCAGAGGATTGGTATCGCGACCACGAGCCCAGCCAGCGGGCCAGCGATTCCGATATCGAACATCTGTTTCCGGTCGGCCCGGTGTCCGGCCATGCCGATGACCGCGCCCATGGTGCCGATCGGCGAAACAGGAAACGGAATGAAGAACGGAAAGCTCGCAGCAATTCGATAACGAATCGTGGCGAGGAAGTGCCCCATTTCGTGAAGTCCAAGGATGGCAAGCACGCACCCCATGTAGATGAGTCCCTGTTGCCAATGTGTCAGGATGGCCCGCCGAAACTCCAGTCCGTTACCAAGTGACAGCGCGCCGTTCCATGACGTGGCACCTGCGATAAAGGTCGACAGGCAAGTCACGAAGAACAGAATCAGTGGCAGCCACCGGCGTCGCGGCTTGGGGCTGGAAAGCAGTTCGTTTGTCAGGACGGGATAATCCTGAGTCGCTGGTAACGCAAATTCACCGAGCTCGTCGGGCGTTTGCTGTTTTTCGTTCGGAAGCGTGGACGACGAAATCGAGTCGCCATTGATCGCTGCATCTTGGGGATCTGCCGAATTTGCCATAGCGAAATCATACCAAAACGAGACGCTACGACTCTACCTCGGTGCGATAGCGCGTCGCATAACTCTCTTTGTAACCGTTCACGGATATTTACGTTTCCCCAGGTTCGAGAGGGGCAGGCAAAAATTTTCGGCGTTCGTCCGCAAAGCGAAATAAGTCAGTCTGCCGCCGAAAAATTGAGCCAGACCCTTGCCCGCGTGAACGGCTATCTCCCTTTTTACGCGACTTGTTGGCGTTGAGTTCGCCACTTCCCGGCAAGGTTGGTCGCCGCCGTTCCCCACTCCGGAAACCTGAATTGGAATCCGGAATCGGAAAGCAACGTTGGAACTACCCGGCGACTTTTGAGAACCAGCTCGGATTCTGTACGTAGGCAAAATGCCGCCAGTTCGACCATCCACCTCGTGGCCGGGATTCCTATGAGCGTGCCCCAAGCCGATCGCAACTTTTGCATGAAGCGCGAGTAAGGAATTGGATTTGGAGCCGCGAGGTTGATCGGGCCTGTCAGGTCGTCACGCTCGATCAACCAGTCGACGGCCGTCATAAGATCCTCTTCGTGAATCCAGGAAACGAATTGCTTCCCATCACCCACCGTTCCACCAAGACCCCACCGGGCCAGTCGCGAAAGCGTATCGAAAACGCCGCCCGCGTCAGGGCTCATCACCATCGCCATTCGCATCAGCACAAGTCGCGTGTTTGGCAGGTATGCTGCATTCGCCGCGGCTTCCCAACTGGTCGCCACGTCGATGCTAAACTCCCACGTGTCAGGCATCTTCTCATCATCGACGCCAAGAATGCCTGTAACTTCGTCGTTCGCCGCGTCGTAGCGGTGGGAATAGATTGTCGCGGTACTCGCTTGCAGCCATACTTTTGGCGGAAACTTTGCCAGCTCGATGGACTCGGCGATGGCGTTTGTCGACAGAATTCGCGACTGCTTGATGCGATGCCGATTCTCTTTATGGTATCGGCAATCCACACTTCGTCCGGCGAGGTTGATGACAACATCGCACCCGTCAATCTCCGATTGCCATCCCTCGTCTCCATCCAGGTTACAACCGTCCCAGTGGACCTGTCGCCACGGGAGCGAAATATTGGCGTTCGGATTGCGAGTGAGCACGACGACTTCGTGCCCTTTCCCCGCGAGTGACCTCGCCAGGATCGTACCGATCTGCCCGCTGCCGCCGGGGATGACAATCTTCATGATACTCCTGACATGGTATGTGAATCGTAACCGTCAGACAGTAAACCGCAGATTCCATGGGCTAAAAACTCCCGAGTTGCCCTGTATCGAGCGGAACATATTGTGAGTTAATGCTGCCGCAGCCTGTCGGTTAAGACTCCTGTGCCCTTCCCTGATTCTGGAGAACCGAGATGTTTCTGCTGCGTAAACCTACCGCAGATGATATTCATCACTACATTCGCGACCAGCGAAGCGAGTCGTTCTCGTACGAAGATGTTGGGCTATCCGAATATGATGAGCACCCGCGCGGTTTCGATGTGGCTAACCATTCGGTTGAGCTGGGAACCGGAATGCAGGCTTTCGATGCGGCTTGCGAAGCGATTCGCAACTGGAAGATGTTTCCGCGAGAGATGGCGTCGCTTTATTGGCCCTCGATCGAACCCGTCGCCGGTAGCGAAGTCGTCGTGGGATTCCGAATCGGCCCTCTTTGGTCGCTCAATCCGTGTCGCGTCATTTATACCGTCGATTCCAATTCTGACTCAGTCGCAAAGTATGGATTTGCCTATGGCACGCTGCCCGGGCATGTCGAAAAGGGCGAAGAGCGATTTCAAGTCGTGTGGGACAAGGTATCCGGTATCGTCAGCTACGAGATCTTTGTTTTCTCGGCGGCTCAGCATGTGCTCGCAAAGATTGGCTATCCATTTGTGCTTTTGCAGCAGACGCGATTTCGCCGATTGTCCGGTTTGGCAATGCAACGAGTGGTGGCAGATGCGGACGCAAGGAAGCTGTCAGTTGCATCGGACAGTGGAACTTATCGAACAAATTCGAACCGAATGGTCAGCGCGTAACCCTCTATCCAAACTAACTGTCCCACCGTACCAGGTAGGCTTCGCCGTCGCGACACACGACTAGCAGATCAAAGTTGGTTTGAGTTCCTGTCGAATCGTCGATGTCACAGAGCATCTGACTCGGTGGCTTTCGACGTTGGTTCGGCCCAAATGTAAACGAAATGAGAGACCCGTCGATGCCTTTCTTCCATACATTTGTCCAAGGTGGCTTGTTTCTTAACAAGGCATCAATCTGCGATTTGTTGAATTTGACGCGAATCGTTGAGTGACTGTCGCCAGAGAACGACAGTTCAGTGTCACTGGTGCCGCTGACCTCGGCGTGAAACGGAACGGCAATCCCTGTTCGCCAATAGAAACTGCCACGGTATGTCAACGGCGTGAAATTGACTGCCGGTCCAAAAGACACAGGAGCTAATCCCGTTGTCAACATGAGCCGCTTTGACGTTGTGATTCGCTAGTCTGGCCGCTTGTCTACTTTGGTTTGCGCTTTCTTGGCAGCAATGATAACTCTCGTCGTATCGCAACGATTGCTGGGCGATTCATACCCATTGTGCGTACGGTTGCGCGACCGCGACTTGTTCGCCCGAATATGCGAAAAGACGGCGTCAATCTGAAATGCTCATCCCATTTGTCTTTTCGAGGATTGAACAAGCGAACTTTGCGACCTGACTGCGGGTCACGTGATTCGACTTTTGCAGATTTTCGAAGTGAACATGTAACGCAAGCCAGCGCAAGGTTGTCGAATGCCGTTTCCCCGTTTCGTGACCTTGGTTTTATGTGGTCAATGTGAAACGTTGCTTCTTGCCATTTTTGAGGCAAGCGGCAGTATTCACAACAGTGGTCGGCCCGTGCTCTTACTCGTCGAGCGAGGGAGGTGGGAATTCGATCCGTCATTTGCCTTGCTTTTTGGCATTCCGGGCTCGCAGCTTGAGCAGCGACAGCATATCGACGAGATCGGTGATCGCTTTTGCCTCTTCTCGTTCATCCCGCGACAGCTTGCCATCCACGTCCTGTTTGTCGAGAAGCGACTGAAGACGTTTGTCTAGTGCCGCCGGCAGAGTGAAGTTCTGTAGGTCATTTGGAATGTCGAGTTCTACGAATACCTGGCTCATCTTGATTTCTCCAAGGGCATTCTACCAATCCCTCCCACGAGATGCACATATCGGATGATGAGCCCCCGTTTACCATGCATTTGCGGCAGGTTTTAAGTGCTTGATGCTGCCGTGGCTTGGCTGATGGTGATCTCAGCGCGGTCATCACTACGGTTGTCCCTGTTGCGACAGAGAGGACGTCGCATGAACCCAATCCAGACCCTCTCAGTCGAAAGAGAAGAATCGTGACTGAGAATGGTTAACGCCTGAAAAGCGATGGAAATCCCAACACCCTGACCGACTTGATTCGCTACCAGACAGAAAATGCGTCGTCCAGGTCATCCGCGTCAACTGCTTCGAGACTCACTTGAGCCAATTGACGTCGATGAATTTTCCGGGCCGAGTCATCGGAATCATCGTGAATCTGGAATGAGAAATCTTCGGACACGACATTCAGGTTGAATTGCGGACCGTTAGTCGCGAACGCAACTGCCGTGGCGGCCTCTGATTGCTGCGCCTGCGCCGCGGTTGACGCGATTTTTAGGTCATCGCCGGCAACGAGTGTCAGTTGATCAGCCGAGGTGAATTTGTTCGCATTCCAGACATTGAAGTCGGAACCATCGACGACGCCGTCGAGATTGAAGTCAGCGTTTGTCCAGTCGGAGGATGCCGTGAACTTGGCTCCATTCCAGCGGTTGAAATCGGACCCGTCCACGCTGCCATCAAGATTCGCATCGCCAGGCAGGTAAGCGTTTCCAGACGCAAGGTTTTCGCTGCCGGCCACAATTAACCACTCGTCACGATCTGCAATGGTGACTTGCCCATCACCATTCATGTCGTAAGCTGTGTCACCTGCCCCGCTCAGCACGTTGGCCTGAAGAAGATCGATGTCCGTGCCATCGCAGACTTCGTCACCATTAAAATCACAGGCGATGCCCGCGGGAGCCGCCACGGTTCCCGACACGATCATGGAGACATCCTGGTTGTTTGAAACCAGATTACCACCGACATGAATCGTGTACGTTCCGGCGACTGGTGCATCGATGAGCACCTGCTCCACATTGTCAACATGGTTGGAGCTGGTTCGCACGGCTGGAGACTCCGGACTGGTTCCGTCGAGTGTCCAGGGAAGATGCGTGCCGTCGGGGCCTGTGATCCAGAGATCGAGATCGTTCATGAGCATCGACGTTGGATCGTCCAGGGAATACGGTTGCGGAACGCCAGCCAGGTCTGTCCATGCAATGGTGACTTTTAGTGGTGAACTGCCATCGGAAGTGACTTCCTGTACCAGTTCGGTTCCGTCGAAATTCATCTCGGCGACCTGGGCTGAATCCAGCGCATCGTCGGCGGCCTCGGTGATCAGGTTGGCGGCGGCTTCGACATTGACCAGTCCCCAGCCGTAGGCAAAATCAGGACCTTCATTACCTGCGTCTGACGCAGTGTGAATTAACAGGCTCTTGGTCGTGGCGGCCAGCGGGCTGTATTCCAGTTCGTTGTTGAAGTGCTCGATGACCAGTAGCGACGATCCTGTTACGTTTGGCGCTGACATCGATGTGCCAGAAAGTCTGCCGTATGAAGTGTCAGATCCGGCGGTCGATGAGTAGAGGCTGTTCCCGTTGCCGACAAGATCGGGTTTGATTCGGCCATCATCGGTCGCGCCGTAGGAAGAAAACGAAGTTGTTTCGATGTCGCTCGAGTCGTATGGGTCGGCAGTTACGTCAAACGTGGCTCCGACAACAAGGGTATTCTTCGCAGTCTGGTGTGCTGACAGACTGTCGTAGCCAGTTCCCCCATTACCGTCCGAACCGGGTGCGGTTGTCACTCCGCCATTGCCGACGAGATACCAACCCTCACCGGACCAGCCGATACCACCAGGGTCACTGGAAAAGTAAGTGACATACGTCTCGTCGCCGGATGCATTGGAGTAGGCGTTAGTCCGGTCGTTGCCTGCAGACCAGACGCTCAGTAAATGCGGGTTGTCATGGAGTGCGTCATCCAGTCCTTCGGTTTCGTCTGTGTAGCGTCCAAACCCAACGGGTTCTTCCGATGACTCACTAAAGTCGCTAAACCAGAGGTCAACCGATCCGCTGGGTGTAACAAAACCTCCGGATGCTTCCGTCGAGTCAGCATAGAATTGCCAGCCTTCTATAAAGCCATAGGAATGGTTGGAAACATCAATGTTTGCCGCATCCTGTCTTAGTTCGTTCGTGTCGTTGGAGAAGTCCCAGCTGCGAATGGCAACTTCCGAAGCCATGCCTCGAGCCTCCGGGTCGATACCGACAGCACCAATCGTACCGGCCACATGTGTTGCGTGAGTACTGTTACCGGAAAAATCCAGCTGCATGACACGGCCGTTCAGTTCGACATGGGTCGAGCGAACATGACCTCCATCCCAAATGCCAACGGTTAGTCCTGCGCCTGTGAGATCCAGTCCTGAAGATCCGCCAGGCCAGAGGACATCTGCATTGGTCGTATCGGCAGCATTGACGTTATTTGCCTGCTTGATCTGAACATTGGCTGGATGCGGGCCAGCGGAGAGAAAGACCATTTCGCCTGGGCCGGGTGCGACGGCAACCGGTTGCGAAAGAACGGCACTTTGGAATTCGGCGAGTGTAGAAATCGTATCCACGCCAAGAATGTTCGCCGCAAGAAGTTCCCGGGATTCGAGCAGCTCACAAGTTAGTGTTCGTGAAATCCTGGAACTACTTTTTTTTCCTGCGAGCTTGCCTGATCGAATAAGCGCCATCTGGTTTCGACTTTCGCTAGATTAAACTTGGGGTTTTAAACTTGGAGTTGTTTCTCAGGATCAGTGGGTAACCTGACCAGTGCCAAGATAGCAGCAATTGCCTGCCAATTCCTGCCTTTGGTGACGGATTTGCCGCCATCCAATAGGAGGAGTCCCTCCACCGAAAGCGATCCGCCAAATCGTGGGGTATTCGTCCCGTCTTTGGTGAAAAACCATACGTTTAGCGAACGGGAGTACCAGTGCAGGAGTCTGCGCGGTTTTTGCAGGTTGGGTTGCGGCGACGGGTCGCTGTCCGTGAACAGAACGGACTCAGCGAGCGTCCCTGTTCTACTCAAACAGTTCCAGGCGGCCCCAAAGGCTGGGGTCGGAAGTGAATGGGAACTCGTTACCGATGGTGAAGGTTTGCCAGCCGAGTTCGCGGTCCATAATCGCGTACGTGAATCCAAGGACATGTTGCTCGGTCGGGTCGAAGCCGGTTAGCGCAGATGTTGGAATCGCCGCGCGTAGCAGATAACCATCGATTCGCTTTTCGGCGTGAACCTTGATCGAGCCGTGTTGGATGGCTTTCGGGTTCTCTTTGGCTCGCTGAATTTCGATCAGGCCGGCGAAAGGGACCTTCCCTTCTTTTCCGCCACCTTCTGGCATCATCATGAACTCGTGGCAAAAGCGACTTGCGCGATGGATATTGCCCGTGTCTCGCGTATCGAACCAGATACGAAGGCCATCGCTATCTTCCATTCTCGTTGTGCGACACCAGGTCGATGTCTTTTTTCCCATGACTCGAAGCGAAATCGCAAATCCTTCTTCGTTCCAGCCCAGTCGAAAATCAGAATACACGGGACGATCTTCCAGCTCGCCAAAGCTGGGCATGATGTTGCGTGCCGGGAGTTCCATTTCCTTCTTTGAGAAGAGCGTGTCGACCCGGTAGCAAGGCACCGAGAAACGGAACAGAAAGGTTGGGGCGAGTAGTGGGAGGGGAGAGTTCATTTTTTTAGTTGCGAGTGTCGAGTTGCGAGTTGACAGTTGGGGCCCGGTCGACGGCAGGCTAAAGCCTGTACACCAACGTGCGCGGTCAAGGTAGTTAGGCTTCGATGGCGGAGCGGTGTTCTTTGAGGAATTCGGGTAAGTCGCCTTTTTTGATGTCTGTCATTTTGACGAATTGCATCCGTACTTTGTCATTCTTGTTGTGTGTCGAATCGACGTGGCTTTCGCGAGCCAACCCGGCGACGCGGCCCGTCGCCACGGTGCCTTTGGGGCCGGTGAGAATCAGCTCGACGGCCTTGGGGCGCTTGGTCACAAGGCTCGCCCACGGTTCCTTCTGGCCAGGCACGTGATAGTGAACCAGAACTTTGTTCGTCCAGTCGAATTCGCCGCCGGGCGCAGCGTCCTCAATCATCTTGCAGAGTTTCTTGAGTAACGTTGGCTTCCAGACGACGGTACCTTTCATGAACCCTTTGGGCATGTAATGCCACTTTTCTCCGAGAACCTTCCACGGTGTCAGGTCGGCTTTGTCGAGTGGTTTCGCGTTCGCGGTACCGGTGAAGGACTGAACCGCCTCTTCCAGAAACTTCCAGATCTCCGGCGTGTCGGCTTCTTCCCAACTATGCAAGCGAATTTCCACTTCCTGAAACGGGCCGCGTGCGTTTTTGACTTTGACTCGTGGATCGTTGCTGTAGATCGGCAAGTCGTCCATTTCGTTAAGCGTTGGCAACGGGATTCGCTTTTGTAGCACGTCGCGTTTGAACGTGCCTTTGCGGACGCGGAACTTCAGTTTCAAAATCCACGATTCGCCAGTGATCGCGTGGAAGAACCATCCGGCCGATTTTTTCTGCCCCGTAATTTCGACAACGGTCCGGGCACTCCAGTTCGTTTCCGGGAATTCGCCAAGGTCGTGAATGCGGTCAACGAATTCAGCCAAAATGCGTCCGTCCCATTTGACCGGTTCGCCCTTGCGACCGACTCGATCTGCCGTGTGCCATTTGCGACCGTTGGCTTCCCAGGGCATCTTCGCGTTCTTGCCGACATCGGAGATGTCGATCTGCGGAATGCCCTCTTTCTCCGCTTTGCGATTTTCTTCTTCCGGATCGTAGACCTTTCGCTTCACGAGCGGGCCGGCAGCCAGAACGGGAGCCAATGCTTCGCCGGTGTAAGATCGTTCGCCGGCCGGAGCCTTTTTCTTTTTCCCGGCGACTTTCTTTTTGGCCGTCTTTTTCTTTGTAGATTTGGCAGCGCCATTTTTCGATGGAGCATTTGCGAGTGCGTACTCGGCAACATGCTCCGGTGTGCCAGTCACGACCACCTGCCCACCGCCAATTCCGGCTTCAGGCCCCATGTCGATGACCCAGTCCGTTGACTTGATCACGTCGAGGTTGTGTTCAATCACAACGACCGTGTTTCCGAGGTCTACCAGTCGTTGTAAAACGGCGAGCAATTTCTCCAGGTCGTTGAAGTGCAATCCCGTCGTCGGTTCGTCCAGCAGGTAGAGCGTCTGCCCGGTGTCGGGGCGGGACAGCTCGCTCGCCAGTTTGACTCGTTGTGCCTCACCGCCGGAAAGCGACGGAGCCGCCTGGCCGAGCGTGAGGTAGTCGAGCCCGACATCGCACAGCGTTTGAACGATGCGACGAATCTTCGGAATGTTTTTGAACAACTCGGCGGCTTCACCACACGTCAGGTTCAGCACGTCGGCGATCGAGTGGCCGTGAAATTTGACTTCGAGAGTATCTGCGTTGTATCGGGCACCGCGACACGAATCGCATGGCACCCAGACGTCGGGCAAGAAGTGCATTTCGATGCAGAGTTGTCCGTTGCCTTCGCATTCTTCGCAGCGGCCGCCGGGTACGTTAAAGCTGAAACGTCTTGCGGTATATCCGCGAAGCTTCGCATCGGGTAACTGGGCGAACAGGTCGCGAACATGTTGAAAGGCGCCGGTATAAGTCGCCGGGTTGGATGTAGGTGAATTGCCGAGCGGTTGTTGATCGACTCGAATCACCTTGTCCACATTCTCGATTCCATCGATTCCGTCATGGGCACCCGCGATGGTGCTTGCGCGGTGTAACTTGGCGGCGAGCGACGCGTAGAGTACGTCTTCGATGAGCGAGCTTTTACCACTACCACTCGGGCCCGTGACGGCGATGAACTTGGCGAGCGGTATCTGGACGTCGACATTGCGAAGGTTGTTGTGCCGCGCCCCACGAACGGTGAGCCAGTCGGTGGTCGGTACCGGATCGCCGTTGGCGTCAACCGCGCCAGCAACGTTGTATGGCGGCATGGCTTCGGCGACCTTCAAGCCACCTTTCTTCTTTGTCTTTTTCGCGACCTTCTTTTTGCCCTTCCTGGCGACTTTCTTCTTGGCGGGCAGCCTGCTCTGTCGTCCGGCAGCCGACAATCCATTTGCTTCGCCGTCGCCGAGAGTAATGACTCGTCGATTCGACGGCACACCAATCGCCTTTTTCCCGGACAGGTAAGGACCTGTGACTGAACCGCGTTTCTTACCGACCGCTTCGGGCGTTCCGTCTGCGACAATTTGGCCGCCGCCCTTCCCTGCCATCGGTCCAAAGTCAACGATCCGGTCGCTACCTTCGATGACGTCGCGATCATGTTCGACAAGAATGAGTGTGTTGCCGAGGTCACGCAGCCGATGGAGCGCGCCCAGCAACCGAAGGTTGTCGCGCGGGTGCAATCCAATCGTTGGTTCGTCCAGAACATAAAGCACGCCGCAAAGTCCGCTGCCCAATTGACTCGCCAGTCGGATTCGCTGTGCTTCACCGCCAGAGAGGGTGTTGCCGGCGCGTGTGAGTGTCAGGTATTCCAGTCCGACATCGTTGAGGAATGTCGTGCGATTGCGGATCTCGCGCAATAGCTCGCCGGCGATCCGTTGCTCGCGTTTGTTGAGCTTCCAGCCGGTCACGACCTTTTGCAACTGGCCGAGCGGCATCCGACTGAGTTCGTCGATTGTATAATTCTTGTATCGCGTTGCTGCCGCGTCGTCCCGCAGTCGGCTGCCGCCACAAGCCGAGCATTCGACCTCGTCCACAAACTGGTTCAGGCGACCCCGCAACGAGGGCGAGAGTTTGGCGGCTTCTTCGAGCGCAGGATACAGTCCCTTGAACTGGAACCGGAACATTGGTTTCGTTTTTTTGGTGCGTTTGCCCGGTGGATAGACTTCGTACCACGTCTCGCCCGTACCGTGCATGATTTGTCGGCGATGCCTTGCCGCCAGCTGGTCAAACGGCACATCGAGCGGCAAGCTGATTCGCTGCGAGACGGCTTCGAGCATCATCTGCGAAATCTTTTTGTCGAGATTCGGCCAGAGCATGAGGGCTCCATCCGCCAACGTCAGTTGTTTGTCTTTCAGGAGAGCCGCCGGGTTGGCGCCGACCTGGATACCGAGGCCTTCGCACTCGTTGCACCAACCGAGATGACTGTTGAACGAGAAGCTGTGCGGAGTCAACGGTTCGAAACTTCGTCCGCACTGGTCGCACGCCAGATGCTGGCTGTGTACCGTCGTCTCCCATTCGCGTTCGGGGAGGTCCTTGTCGGCGACGGCGACGGTCATGACACCCAGGCCGAGAGAAAGTGCGGCTTCGCAGCTTTCAGCGATTCGCCCGCGAGCTGACGACTTGATCACGGCGCGATCCACGACGGCTTCGACTTGGTGTTTTCGGCGGCGGTCGATCGTGGGCGCATCTTCCAATGCATGCGTCGTGCCATCGATACGAATTCGGGCGTAACCGCGTGAGCGAAGATCATCCCAGAGCGTTTCGTACTTTTCGCCAACCTGCACCGTTACCGGAGCCATCAAGTACACCCGCGTCCCTTGCGGTAGCGACATGACCTTCTCGATGACTTCGCTGCTGGATTGCGTGCCGATCGGTTTGTCACAATCCGGACAGTAGGGTGTGCCGCCTCGAGCCATCAAAATTCGAAGGTAATCGTAGATCTCCGTCGTCGTGCCGACAGTTGAACGAGGAGTGCTGCCGAGATTCTGTTGTTCGATCGCGATCGCTGGCGAAAGACCTTCGATGTGTTCCAGATCCGGCTTTTGCATTTGGCTGACAAACTGCCTCGCATAGCTGGACAGGCTTTCCACGTAGCGTCGCTGCCCTTCCGCGTAGATGGTGTCCATCGCGAGCGAGCTCTTGCCACTGCCACTTGGGCCACAGAAAACAGTCATCTCGTCTCGCGGGATCTGCACCGAGACGTTCTTGAGGTTGTGTTGCCGCGCGCCCTGGACGTCTACGAATTCTGCCAACCGTGTCGACCCATTCGCGGACTTCTTTCCCGACTTGGCGACTTTCTTTTTGCGGGGAACACCTTTTCCTTTTGAAGCCGCGCTTGGCGCCTTGGCCGGCTTCATACCCAACCACGGAGCCAACGATCTGCCGGTGTGTGAGTGTTTGTTTTTGACAATCGCTTCCGGCGTGCCACACTCCACGAGTTGCCCACCGCCGGCTCCACCCTCGGGACCGAGATCGACAACCCAGTCAGCGGTCTTGATGACTTCCTGATTGTGCTCGACCACGAGAACCGTGTTGCCGGCTCTGACGAAATCGTGGAGCACATTCAACAACAGCTTGATGTCCGCGAAGTGTAGTCCCGTCGTTGGCTCATCGAGCAGATAAAGCGTCTGGCCCGTACTCTTTTTGACGAGCTCCCTTGCCAACTTGATCCGCTGGGCTTCACCGCCCGACAGTGTCGGCGATGGCTGACCAAGCTTGAGATAATCGAGCCCGACGCTCTGGAGCGTCTGCAACTTGTGATGTACCTTCGGCTGATTCGCGAACAGTTCGAGCAGTTGTTGAATGTCCATTTCGAGGACGTCGGCGATCGAGTGGTCCTTAAACTGAACAGTTAGCGTTTCGCGATTGAAACGGTGCCCGGCACATACCGGACACGTCACCCAGACGTCGGCGAGGAAGTCCATCTCCAGCTTGTTCGAGCCGTTTCCGTCGCACGCTCCGCATCGTCCACCATCCACATTGAAACTGAAACGCCCCGGCTTGTACCCGCGCTTCTTCGATTCGGGCAACATGGTAAACAGCTTGCGAATCTCATCGAACACCTTGATGTACGTGCCGGGATTCGATCGCGGCGTGCGGCCAATTGGCGACTGATCAATTGCGATGATCTTGTCGATATGCTCCAGGCCCTCGATCGCCCGGTGCTTCCCCGGATCGCCTTTGCCACCATTCAGATCCCGGCGCAACGCCTCGATCAGAATGTCGTTGACGAGTGAACTTTTGCCGGACCCGGAAACGCCGGTCACGCAAACGAACGAGCCAAGCGGAATCTTGACGTCAATATTTTTAAGGTTGTTATGCTCGGCTCCGAGGATTTTCAGCCATTTGTCATCGTCGGTTTGAATTCGCCGAGTCGTCGGGACTTCAATCTCGAGTTTCCTGGCGAGAAACTGACCTGTCAGACTGCGCTTTTCCTTCGCGACGGCTTCCACCGAACCCTGAGCCACCACCTCCCCACCGCGCACGCCGGGGCCCGGTCCAAAGTCGATGATATGGTCCGCGTGCCGCATTGTGTCTTCGTCGTGTTCGACGACCAGCACCGTGTTGCCGACATCTCGTAGCTGGCTGAGTGTCTCCAGCAGCCGGTCGTTGTCCCGCGGGTGCAATCCAATCGATGGCTCGTCGAGAATGTAGAGAACACCGACCAGGCCGCAACCGATCTGGCCCGCGAGCCTAATCCGTTGCGACTCACCGCCGGATAGCGTCGGAGCCGTACGGTTCAGCGTCAGATAATTCAGGCCCACGTTCATCAGGAAGCCAAGCCGGCCGCGAATCTCTTTGAGGACCTCGGTAGCGATAATTGTCTTTGTCGCGTCGAGCTTGATGTCAGAGAAGAAATTCGTCGCATCGTCGATGGGTAGCTCGCAAATTTCCGGCAATGACAACGTCGGTTTGTCTTCGAAATCTGAGTGTCCGGACGTCAGCTTTACCGAGCGAGCCTGATCGTTCAGCCGTTCTCCATCACATTCCGGACACTCCATCGTCCGCATGTATTTTTCCAGCGACAGGAGCTGCATGTTGCTCTTGGTGTTGCGGTACTTCGACAGCAAGTTGGGAATGATGCCGTCGAATGTTCCGCCATATTTCTGCGGCGAGGAACCCGAACGCCATGTGAAAGTAATGTGTTGTTCGTCAGTACCCCACAGCCAGACATCCTGCTGTTCTTCGGTCATTTCCTCCCATGGCGTTTCGAGCAAATAGTCTTTATCCAGACCGAGGACTCGCTCCATCGTACTGGCGACTCCCTGGTAGATGTGCCGTCGCCACCGACCGAGGTCCGTCCACTTACCGATGGGACCAATCGCGCCCTTTTTGAAGGACAACGATGGATCGGGAATCATCAGGTCCGTGTCGAACGTGAAGGCGTTGCCAAGTCCATCGCATTCGTAGCACATGCCTTGCGGGCTGTTGAAACTGAAAAGCTGTGGGCTGGGTGGGTCGAAGCTGATGCTACAGTGTGTACAGGCGTAGTCGACGGAGAAGATAATGTCGTTCGGATTGCCTGACTTCTTTCGCTTCTTCTGTTTGCCTTTGGGCTTGGGTGCGCGTTTCTTTCCATTCGAAGATTCGTCTGCGTCAGCAGATTCTTCTTCCGGGGCCGCCGGTTTCGTTTTTGGCTTGGCAGCGCCGTCCTCTTCCACCTGAATAATCAGGTTTCCCTTGCCTTCTTTGAGCGCGAGATCGGTGGCTTCTGCCAGTCGGGCGCGAATGCTCTTGCTGATGGTAATTCGATCGGTAATGACCTCGATGTTGTGCCGCATTTGGCGATCGAGTTGTAAATCATCGGTCAGGCGAATGACCTCTCCATCGACTCGTGCCCGAACGTATCCCTGCTTGAGAAGATCTTCAAACAGATCCTTGTACTCACCCTTCTGTCCGCGAATCAGCGGAGCCATCACGAGCAGTGTCGTGCCCGTTGGCATGCGAAGGATGCCTTCGATAATCTGCTCGCGAGTCTGAGCCGTAATCGGCCGTTCGCATTGCGGGCAGTTTCCATCGCCGACTCGGGCGAACATGATTCGCAGGTAGTCGTAAATCTCGGTGATCGTGCCGACCGTCGAACGCGGATTGGATCCCGCCGTTTTTTGCGAAATGGAAATCGACGGACTGAGACCACCGATGAAATCCACGTCGGGTTTCGGCATCTGCCCGAGGAACTGACGCGCGTAGCTGGACAAGCTCTCGACGTAACGACGCTGCCCTTCCGCGTAGAGCGTGTCGAACGCAAGCGAGCTCTTGCCCGAACCAGAGACACCAGTCAGGCAAATCAGTTTGTTTCTGGGAAGTGTAAGGTCGACGTCGCGAAGGTTGTGTTCGCGGGCGCCTTTGATTTCGATGTCAGAAGCGGGCATGCTCTCGCCGGTGGGTCAAATCGTCCGTGACGGGTCCCGTCCGTATCGCGAAGCCGGTCGATCACGCCGGCTGCCAAATCACGGATAGGGTTTCATAAAGTGTGACCACGCATTTTACGGGCACTTGGTTCGCTTTGTAGCGGCATTCGCAATAATTTCGCCCGGATACTGAAATACGGCCACCAAAAGGCCCCGTTTCGGTTGTTGACGGTCTTGCTCCGTGCGACAATCGGCGATTCGAGAGTCAGATTGGCCAAGTAATCCGCCGACCTGGTTCGGGACTTTTTTGATTTTGTTGGAGCGGTTCGATGAAGCTTGTGCCAATTGGTGACAAGATTGTAGTAAAGCGGTTGGAAGCTGATGAAGTCACCGCGGGCGGCATTGTGCTTCCAAGCAGTGCTCAGGAAAAGCCGCAACAGGGACGCGTCGTTGCCGTAGGCGATGGTCGACGTGCCAAAGATGGCAAGCGCGTTCCCCCACAAGTCGCCGAAGGAGATCGCGTTGTCTTTTCGGCTTATTCTGGTACCGAGATCGAACTCGACGGCCAGAAGATTCTCATCATGGACGAAGGCGACATCGTCGCCATTCTGGATTAGGTTTCGATGGTGGCGGGGCTTTCGCCCAGCCTTCTTTTGAAGCTGACACTCTGGCCATTTTTCGAACAAGCGATTCTTCAATCGCAATGCATCCTGCAACCCTCCTCCGGCGACGCGGTGGTTTGCGAGGTGCGAGCAAGTCATACCGCTTGTCGAGTGGGAAGGTCGGAGCCCCATCGTCGTTAGCGACGGGGAGGGCACGCGGTTGGATGTTTATGCGACCACGAACCTCTGGTGCGCGGTCGCAGGCTAAAGCCTGTACACCAACATCGGCGGCGATCTGGACGGAGCCTCGCCCTCTCACGCCGCTTACTTTTGGCTCAAGCGACGATCGCGGATTGCTCGAAGGCTTTGGGGAACGACATTACTCGGTCGCAGGCCAAAACCCAACACTGCTCAATCTACCTCTGGCGAGCCGGCTGCGTCAGCTGCCGGGTGGAACTGCTGACCCAACTCTGACACCTTGGATCGACACCCAAACTGAAAATGCAGGAACGCTGCCATCCTCTTCATGGTGCACACCCGGCAGCTGACGCAGCCGGCTCGCCGGGGCACTTTACGCGGTCGCAGGCTAAAGCCTGTACACCAACTTACTCGTCGCGTTTGAGATAACCGGCGCTGGTCTGAAAATATTTGCGCTGGCGGACTTTGGATTCTTCCTTTTCTGTCTTTTGACGTCTGGATTTCAGGTCCTCCATGTTGGCTTCGCATTGGCGGCAGCCCAGTCGGTGGATATGAAACTCCAGGTAGTCGCCTTCTTCTTTGGAAGCAACACCAAGCAGGTAGCTGCCAAGTTGTTCTCGTGTTGGACAGCTGACTCGATGATTGCGCCAGATCTCGCCAAGCGAATGCACGCCGGAATCGCGACGTCGGTTGATGGAGGTCAGGCGGTCAATCAGTTGCGGAGCTTGCGATTCGTCACGAAGGGAGTCTTCGAGTTGAGTCATTTCGAGCGAGGTTAGATCCTCGTCGAGGTAGGCTTCGAGTTCCTGATTGGTGAATTCGCGTGTCATGGTTGATGCCTGGCGGCTGGATGGGAGGGCGAGGCTCCGTCCGAGCCGTGAAGTTGTTTAAGCGTTGGATGGTTCTGCGGCTCGGACGGAGCCTCGCCCTCCC
>CALHZT010000159.1 GCA_938040995.1 uncultured Pirellulaceae bacterium
ATTCCGCGTCGCCATCGTTCGGCCTGCGCAGCAACTTGAGGCCGGACGATGGCGATGTGGAACGGGCGGCCCATTCTGAAGAGCTTGAGTGAGGATGCACTATCCTCTCAAATTACCCACTCATTCCGTGTGTGAGCCAAAAGTTTACGGTGAAAACGGGCTCCGGCGATGACTTGATCAAGCTCGAGAGTTCAGGATCGGTCGATAAGGGGCTCACGGTAAGCACCGGTGGCGGCAGTGACATCATCAGTCTGGAATCTACCAGTAGCAACGATCGCCTGAAAGTCAGTACAGGCTCAGGTGACGATCTGGTGATCCTGAACAGTTCTGCTGGAAACGACAGGACAGACGTTACGCTTGGATCTGGTCGTGATGTCTTCTTTTCTTCGAATTCGAGGTGCGGCGACGACTTCCAGATACGTGCGGGAGGTGGAATCGATTTTGTGAGTTCTGTGTCGGATCGGTTCGCTGGTGACGTGTCACTGGACGGTGGTGGCGACGCAGATGAAATCTTTGGTGCCTATCCCGGCGCGGTGAGCGACATCGCTGGTGAATTCACCACGAAGCGTTTCGAAGTGGTTACCCAGCCACCAAACCTGATCACTTTCACGGGTGTGGTGACTTCTCGCGTAACGCAATTCGACCGGTACGATGACTTGATTGCACTGCCTTAGGTTGAGTGTTGCCCGGCCACGTTATGTTGGCAACGTCGTCGTCGTGAGGAAGAGTCACCGAAACGTGGGCAAGACGCCGGAGCCGGCCGAAGACCGGATCGGATAGACGTCGGCATGAATACCAGTCTCACGTTCGTAGGTGTCTTTAACCTGATCAATAAAGTCGCTTGTCTTGTTCGATTCGACCAAGGCAATCATGCAACCACCGAACCCGGCACCTGCCTGCCGGCATCCGACGCAGCCTGGTGCAGAACTCATCGAATCGAACATGGATTGCATCGCGGGAACGCCAATCTCGAAGAGATCGCGGGCGCCAATGAATGATGCTGCCATGATCGTTCGAATCCGCGAACGATCATTTTCTTCCAGGGCACCCGCCAATTCGGCGACTCGGGCGTTTTCCTGAATGATGAATTTGGAACGCATTGCAACAAGGTGCGGAAGGTTCGCCTCGTGATCCGCAAAAATACCAGGTGAAACGTCGCGAAGGGTTTTAAGATTCGAATCCAACGCGTTGAAGTATGCCGCTCCTTTTTCGCATTGTTCCCGGCGTTCGCCGTATTCGGATCCGGTCAGTTTTCGCGGAGCGCAGGTGTTGCAGATGACCGGTCGTAAATCCGACGGGATGGCCGTTGCTTTGTGAGACAGCGAACGGCAGTCGAGCACCACAGCTTTGCCTTGTTCCCCGAAGACCGAACTGTATTGATCGAGAATGCCGCAATTGACACCTACAATCTCATTTTCGGCTTGTTGGCAAAGTGAGGCTTTTTCCAGTTTGTCGAGCGTAAAGTCACCAAGCTGTTCAAATAGCGTGGCCACCGCGGCTTCGAGCGCTGCGGACGAACTTAGCCCACTACTGATGGGAATCGTGCTGTGCACAACGCCATGGAATCCCCGAATCGGGTAGCCAGCGCCTGACAGGGTCATGGCGACTGCCTGAACATAACGCCCCCAACCGTCTAGAACTTCAGTGTCGCCGAGTGCGAAGGAGCAAGTCGAATCGAGATTGAGCGACCGGAGCGTGATGGTATCTTCGTTACTTGGGCTCGCAACGATCCACGTGTCGCGATCGATGGTCAGCGTCAGGACGAAGCCTTCGTTATAATCGGTATGACTTCCCATCAAGTCAACGCGACCCGGCGATCTCACGCCGACAGACGGCGACGTGGGAAATTCTCGCTCATGTGCCTCAATCAGACTCTGAAGTCGCTGTTCCCGATTTTCGATATGGCCGTTCACCAGTGCCGTCCTATATGCGCCGTATGATCTATCTTCCTAATCCCATATGATCTTCAAAATGATGCCAGTGATCCATGCCAAATGGTGTCTGAGCAATACAATATTCAGAATTCACGATTCAATGAATGAAGCAAGTCGGGCATGAGAAGTGAGCCAAGCGACCGATTCGCAGCTGGTGCCGGTCGCATGAAAAATCGAAGCGGCAGCTCATCCGGATTAACAATGGTGGCAATCTCGTTGCTGGTGTTGGTGGCAGCGATTTGGATGCTCAGTAATCCAGCAAATCCGAGTAGCGCGACTGCTTCTATGGGCTCGCCAATTCGGCTGTATTGTGCTGCCGGGATCAAGCCGGTAATCGCCGCGGCGATTGAGGAGTATCGGGAAGAAACCGGCGCAGCCATTGAAGTTCAGTACGGTGGGTCGGGTTCGCTGCTCAGTCAGTTGGAAGTTCGCCCACAAGGCGTCGACCTCTATCTGGCGGCGGACAGTAGTTATCTTGAAACGGCACGCGAGAAAGGGCTGGTGCGTGAAATCCTGACGTTGGCTCGATTACAGCCCGTTGTGGCTGTCGCCAGGGGCAACCCGCTCGGTATCGACTCAATACAATCCCTGCTCGCCGACAATGTACGCGTGGGGCTGGCGAATCCCGACGCCGCGGCGGTCGGAAAGATTACCCGGAAAGTCATGACCTCGGCTGGAGTATGGGATGCGATCCGCGAGCGCTGCAAGGTATTCAAGCCGACCGTCAACGAAATTGCCAATGATGTGGCGATAGGAAGTATTGACGCAGCCGTCGTTTGGGATTCGACGGTCGCCATGTCGGATCGCCTGGATCCCGTTAACTTGCCAGAGTTTGAATCCGCCGCGTGCCTAGTTGCTGTTGGGATCACCGAAAGTACAGAACGCCCGGTCGAGGCGTTACGATTCGTACGGTTCCTGAATTCCGGGGATCGAGGCAAGTCGTTTTTTGCGAAGCACGGTTTTCAAACAACCGATGGCGATCAGTGGAAACCGTAGCCCGCACGACTTTTGAGCAGTTGGGCTTTCTGCGGGATCGTCAATCGGCACAATGAGTCGCTCGCACTCGCTTGCCGTTGTCGCCATACTGTAGCGAGTCGCATGTGATTTCCACCCACTAGAATTGATCCGGTAGCAATGAGACCAACGACTCGCTCTCGCGGCGCTGCCGACTTGCCATTCCATGCGATATGCACCTCGTTAGGTTCGTGCTACATCATTCTCGTCGTTGGGATGCTGGTGGCGGGCGTCGGCTTTACGAGCCCCAGCCAGTTGTGGATTGCATTGCAGAGTCCGGAGATACGCTACGCTTTGCGGCTGAGCCTCCTCTCGTGCACGATCGCGACAATTCTGTCGCTTTGGGTTGCGGTGCCTTTGGCGTACTACCTCGCCCGCTTCGATTTTCGTGGCAAGTCGATCATCGAAGCCATCGTGGATGTGCCGATCGTGCTGCCTCCTCTCGTCGTGGGCCTGCTCTTGCTAATTCTGTTTCAATCCGTTCCCGGTCGGATGATCGAGTCGTGGGTCCCTGTCACCTACGAGATCCCCAGCGTCATTCTGGCTCAGTTTTCGGTGGCTTGTGCATTCGCCATCCGCACATTGCGAGTCACCTTCGACCAACTGGATCTGCGACAGGAAGACGTCGCACGAACCCTCGGGTGTAGCCGTATGCAGGCGTTTTTTCGAGTCGTTTTGCCAGAGGCGACCCCGGGCATACTGGCGGCCGCCACCATCGCGTGGGCCCGTGCGCTCGGCGAGTTTGGTCCGATTCTTGTATTCTCTGGCGCGACGCGCATGAAAACGGAAGTCTTACCAACCACCGTCTTTCTCGAGATGAGCGTCGGGAATCTCGAATCCGCGTTGGCTGTTTCGCTCCTGATGGTAATCCTTGCTACGGCGGTGCTAGGCATCGCCCGCCTGCTGGGCATGAAAGGCGGGATATGAAGTCATCGCCAGCGACCGGTACGAATGAAGAAATAGCGCTTCGGCTGGAAGGAGTTGCCATCGATGCAGGCGCTTTTCAGATGCGAAACATCGATCTTGCGCTACCAGCAGGGAAATGGTGCGTACTGATGGGGCGTACAGGATCGGGAAAAACGACTTTACTAGACACAATCTGCGGACTGCGGCCACTTGTGTCTGGTCGAATCCTGATTGGTGGCAATGACGTAACGGACGCGTCGCCCGGCGAACGCGGCATCGGCTACGTGCCACAGGACGGCGCCCTGTTCAATCGATCGACGGTTCGCCAACATCTCGAGTTTGGACTGACCGTTGGGAAACGTCAAAGGCTTTCGAGATCCGAGTTGAATCAACGAGTGGAATCGTTGGCCCAGCTGCTAAAGATTTCGCCATTGCTCAAACGCTATCCTCCAAAATTGTCGGGCGGCGAACGCCAGCGAGTCGCGTTAGGGCGGGCGCTGGCTCATCGACCAGCACTTCTGTTGCTGGACGAGCCGCTAAGCGCCCTCGATGACGACACAAGGGAAGAAATGTACGAGTTGATTCGACTTGTTCGCGATGAAACGAACGTGACCGCACTGCATGTTACGCACAGTCGCGAAGAATCGCGGCGATTGGGAGACGTGCTGCTCAAGCTGTCCGAGGGTTGCATTCGCGAGCAAACGCCAGAGACGCCGTTGGCGCCCGGACAAGAGTAGCCGAAGTTGAGTTCCGTTCTGACTTCGCGCTGAAACTCAGCAACAATTAGAACGGCGCCGCCTGGGACGTCGACGGCGGTAATAGCGGGTCGCAACTGGGCGATCTCAAGGAGTCGGGCAGTCTCGATAAAGCTGCACAAGAAGCGTCGAAGAAATTTGGTAACCGTTCACGCGGGCAAGGGTCTGGCTCAATTTTTCGGCGGCAAACCGACTTAGGATCGCTCGATCAATTAGTGTCGAATCTTCGTTCATGACGACTCAATTGACGACTCAATTGACGGCCTATGGCGCCTATAGCCGTCTTCCCCGCGAACGCGGGGACCCACTCGAAGCCTATTAACGCTCAATGTTTTTCCCTGCATCAAGAAGCCAATCCGATTCAATGGATTCCCGCCTGCGCGGGAAAGACGGAGTAAGATCAGACAGTAATTTTTCGAACGATCCTTATTTCACTTTGCTGCAATCCTCGTGAAGTACGAATAAGTGGTCGCACGATTCACCGTCTGCCGATCGTTACCCGATCAGCTCGGAAATCACTTCACCCCCAAATTGAGAAAGCTGTTTGTATCGACCTGCATGAAAATAGGTCAGCTTATTGTCGTCGAGACCAAGAAGGTGTAGGAGGGTTACGTGAAAGTCCCGAATTGGATGTACGCAATCCACCGCTTTGGCGCCCAGCTCGTCGGTGGCGCCCACAACAGCGCCTTTCTTCACGCCACCGCCTGCCATCACCATCGTCATGGCATCGATGTTGTGCCCACGGCCAATCGAATATACGCCACCACGCTTGTTGTTGTCCGGCGTTCGCCCGAATTCTCCCGTCCAGATTACGAGCGTATCGTCGAGCATGCCACGTTGTTTTAAGTCCCTGATAAGGGCTGCCATCGGCTGATCGACACTCTTGATACGGGAAGCATGTCCTCGTTCCAGATAGTCGTGACTATCCCAGCCGCCGGAAAAAATCTGGACGAAGCGTACTCCTTTTTCAACAAGTCTTCGAGCCATCAGGCACTGCGTGCCAAAATCGCGAGTTTCCTTTTGATTCATTCCGTACATTTCCCGGATGTACTCTGGCTCCCCTTGAAGATCCACGACACCGGGGACTTCCATTTGCATGCGATAGGCAAGTTCATAAGACTCCATGCGCGCCGCAAGTTCCGCATGTTTGGGATGCCTGGCAGCATGCTGATCGTTCAGGAAACCGATGGTGTCCAGCGCCATTCGCTGGTGTTCCCTTGATTTGTTGGGTTGTGACTTCAGATCGAGAATCGGTGAGCCAACGGATCGCAGTCGGGTACCTTGATGAAAAGCTGGCAGGAATCCGTTGGACCAGTTTTTCGAGCCGCCTTGGGGCAACGCGAGTTCGGTCATCACGACATAGCCGGGAAGGTTGTCGTTCAGCGACCCCAGTCCATAAGTAGCCCAGGCACCCAACGATGGGTCTGCACCCAGGCGACTACCCGTATTCATGTGAAATAGCGCTTCCGGGTGGTTCAGCGATTCCGCCTGACATCCGCGATAGTTGCAAAGCTCGTCGGCAATCTCAGGGTCGGCCATATATTGCCATTGATCGCACATCTCGATGCCCGATTTACCGACTTTACGAAACTTGAATGGGCTGCCGACGTAAAACTGATACTGGCCTGCCGCCAAGCCTCGGTCGTTCTTTGATTCCGTTTTGTGAAGTTCGTTAAGCTTGGGTTTCGGATCAAATGTATCCATGTGTCCAGGTCCCCCCTCCATGAACAGCAGGATCACATTCTTGGCCTTCGCTGCGTGCATCGGCTTCTTCGCTGCGAGTGGGTTAGCCAGCGGCTGGTTAATGTCTTTTGCGAAAGCACTCGACATCGCAATGGAACCGAGGCTGGCCCCTAATCCGTAGAGGAATTCGCGGCGGCTGCTGGCGGTCGAAATGGGGCGGGAGCAAATCTTCATTGTTGGCATTTCGTGGAACGCGTTGGCAAATGGACGTAAATGAGCCTAATAGACGTAAATGAACTCGTTGCTGTTGAATAGTGCGAGGCAGAGATCGGCCAGTGCCCGGGTCTCGGCCGATACGTCCGCCGATTTTTTGTCGGGGACATAGTTTTCATAAACAGGAAGTATCTCCTCGTAGGAAAATGGTTGTCCAGAGAACTCTTCAACAACCGATCGGGAGATACTTGTTGGGTAATCCTTTTTCTTGACCGGTGTCTTTGCATGGTAGTCTTCCATGTCTTGAACATACTTCAGCAGCTTTTTCTCTTCTGCGTCCGTCGGAGTTCTGGCAAATACAAGCTCGACAGCGCGCCGTATTCGTGCCACAACCGCGTCCGCTTCGTTTTCAACACGCAGCGCCAATGCAATCGACCGGTCCGTTACGACATCACTATTAAGGAGAGTAAACGCCTGCGGGGAAACGGATGCCACGTCACGCTCTTCACAAGAGTCATTGGCGTTCGGCTGATTGAACGTCTCGAGGAATGGATCCGCCAATCCTCTGACTCGGTAAGAGTAAATGCTTCGGCGGTTGCGCTCTTCAGGTGTTCGGGATGGTTGATAAGCAGGCGATAGAGAAAATTGAATCATTCGTGGCTGGAGTGCGACTTCCATATTCATTTCCGGCATGACGGGAACCCCGCCGGCTGTCAGGTTCAGCTCTCCGGTTATTTGAAGCATTGAGTCACGAATTTCCTCCGCGGTCAGCCGTCGATTTGGAAACATGGCCAACAAATCGTTGTCTGCATCCACTCGTTCAATTCGATCGATATCGGAATGTTTGCCCGATTGCTGATAAGTCGCCGATGACATAATGAGACGGTGAAGTCGCTTCAGCTTCCACCCGTTTTCAACAAAATTGCCAGCCAGCCAGTCAAGCAGTTCTGGATGAGTCGGCTTCTTTCCCGAACCTCCAAAATTGTTCGGATTACCGGCAAGAGGCTTACCGAAATGGTACTGCCAGACTCGATTCACAATGGATCGTGCAGTCAACGGGTTGCGATCGTCTGCAATCCACTCGGCCAGAGCCAATCGGCGACCATGGAGATCATCACCTATTCCGTAAGGATCGTCTGCGGGAGCTTCCTTGATGGCAACTCGAGTCGCACTCAGAACACCTGGAGTCACCGCTTGGCCCGGTGCCTCGAGCGATCCGCCTGAAAGAATGTGGCACTCCGGATTCCAGTCGGCATCGACGTGCTCTGGAATGCGAAGCTTCCGTCCATTCAGCTTCTTCGGCGTTGGCCCATTGTATACCGACTGAACCATCGGCCGATAACGCTCAAGACGCCGTTCCCATATCCATTGGTCTTGTTGTCGTACCTTCAGTCGTCCTTTTTCTTCTTCGCTCAACCCGATATGACGAGGAGGTTTTTGGTCGTCTGGAATATCAGCAAGTTCCGCCTTCGTTCCAGCAGGTTTTGGGATGCCGCGCTCGGCAAGCCATTGATCGGCGGCTTCGCTGGTCTTGTTTTCCAGCCATTCGACTTTCTCATCGGCAAAGGACTTAAGTCGTTGGACCAGTTCTTCTCCGTCTTCGAAGCGATCTGTGCTTTCACTGGACATGAACGGAGCCGATCGTTCCGCCATCTGGGTGCCAGCGAATGCCGCGTACATCCGGTAATAGTCGCGAGTCGGTAACGGATCAAACTTGTGGTCATGGCATTTGAAACAACGCATCGTCGTCGAAAGAAATGTTTGCCCAACGGCATTCACCACGTCGTCAACATAAAGCTGGCGAGCTTCCGGCGTCTTGACCATGGCAGGATCCCAAGGCCCCATTCGCAGGAACCCGCTCGCGACAAGCAACTCGACTTCTGCTTCCGTATAGTCACCACTCCGGCGTGAGTCCGCGAACGCCTTTTCGTCCGTGCATCGTTCGCGCATCTGCTCATCTGCAAGTTCGTCACCCGCGATCTGTTCAATGATGAACTCGTCGTAGGGCTTGTCATCGTTAAACGCGCGAATCACATAGTCGCGGTAACGCCACGCATTTGATCGTTCGTAGTCGTTCGAAAGCCCCGCCGTATCGGCATAGCGGGCAACATCCAGCCAGTGTTGGGCCCATCGTTCACCGTATTGCCTGGATTCAAGCAGTCGGTCGATCAGATCCGTCCATGCCCCAGATGGCGACTTTTTCCACGCAAGCAGAAATTCGTTCACTTCCCGATGGGTTGGTGGAAGACCGACAAGGTCATAGCTCGCTCTTCGAATGAGCACGTTCGGATCAGCTCGTGGCGCGGGATCGAATCCCGCCCCCGCAAGCTTAGCTGCAATAAAGGCATCAATTGGATTCGCATTCTTGGGTTTTCCTTGCCCCTCAGGACCACTCGGCACCGTTGGAGTCGCCAGTGGCTGAAAAGCCCAGATGTCTTCATCCTTGTACCGACGATAGGTCCAATCGTCGGATAGTCCACCGCTGGTAGCAACAAGCACACCGGCTTCGGTCCGCACTTTCTGACGTTCAGCCTCCACATACTTCTGACGCGTTGCAGCGTCAGGCCACGGTGCCCCATACTCGATCCATTCGCGAATTTTCTGAATCTGCGACTCGGTCAGTCGATCGTTCGCCTTGGGCGGCATCTCGTAGTCTGGATCCTTCCACGAAACAACGTCGAGAAGAAAACTCTTCTCGGGATTACCTGGCAGCAGCAAATCGTCTCTTGTAGCCCCACCAGCCATCAAGCCCGCAAGACTGGTGAGATTCAACTCTCCCTGAATCTCATCCTGATCAGCTCCATGGCAAGCGTTGCACTTGTCCGAAAAAATCTGACCAACGTGAAGGGAAAAGATCTGCTCGCCTTTTTCGTTGTTTGTCAGCGTGGTCTCGTCGGCGCTACCATTCGAGCCCAAAAACAAGCAGATAAATAACCAGGCGAATATTTTGTGAGAGAGATTCATCGATCACGCCCGACGGTTGGTCGGGGCCTACGGGAACTGCGAACATCAGCATCGTAACGTAGCCCAAAAATACTTAAGCAGCATGGCTGCTCGGCTCGTCGGTCTCAAGACTTCAGACGCCATGTCACGACCATGCCTTAACCAACGAGCAGTATTGGGCTATCACCGCTACCTCAACGAAATCTTTTTGGTTCCTCTGCTTCGCTTCGCCATCAACAGGTTGCAAAAGGCGATCAAAAGCAGCGACAGGCTGGACGGCTCTGGTACGAGGCTCGTGCTATCCGGAATCGTCAATCCAAAGTTGTCTGACCAGATCTGATAGTCGAGGCTATCGACGATACCATCCAGATTTGCGTCGGCGGTGGCCAGTGAACTACCCAACGCGTCGCGCCAAACCGTGTAGTCTGCGGCGTCAACGATGCCATCACGATTGAAGTCGCCTACGGTACTTGTTTCCGTCGACAGGATCAACGACGTAGTGACCAGTTGACCACCGTTACTGGTGAAATCGACATACACTTCGTTATTGCCGTCGACAAGAAATGCCAACGGCACTTCCACCTCACGACTGAACAGCCAGCTATCTCCATCATCAAACCCGTTTGACCCGGATGCGGGTACCGTGATGACGTTACCGTTAACGACAATCTGGAACGACTGGTTCCAGATATTTGAACGCTCCGCAATAGCGACTCTCAACAATGCCGAATTCGCCGCTTCGATGTCTGCGTCGATATTGATAACCTTCGACCTCGCCCCGGCCAGATTGATTGGAGCTTGAACGTCATCGCCATAGTAAGTCGTCTCGTTAACCAACGTTGAGCCAAAACCCGTCACGTCATCGAGAGTTAAAGTCAGTTTTGCGCCTTCCTCGCCAGTCAAGTTCAGGCTTTGCCAGGAATCGGTCACATCGACATCATCAAAAAATACACCTTGTGATCCATTCCATACGACTCGATCCAATGTCGCACTCGCCACCGAGGCGGATCCGATCATCGCTTGTAAATTCACCGATTGGTTACCGTCGTCCAGGTTATTGAGGATGATGTGCAGCTGGTTACCATCGCGAAATGCCAACGACTGAAGATCCGGATTGCTCACGTTCACGGGAACGTATTCGCCGTCGATATCGTTAAACATGCGATACATGCCCGCCACAATGGTTTCGGCCCAATTCCCGTTGGATAGTCTTTCCCACATTACGTAATGGGCGCCATTCTCTTCCGTCGGTGAGCTGCCGGTGTACCACTGCGGAGCAATAAAAGGAGTCGCATTAATGATGCGGTCCGGGCGGTCCATGAAGACCATCAGCTTTTTCTTGATATCACGCATCTCATCCCACTGGCGTTCGCGCCTCGTGTAGCTGCCAAAATTCTGGCTGCCATCCTCCGTGTAAATCGTGGCTCCGTACTCAGTGACGGCAAACTGCTTGGGGTCGCCGAACTTTATGTCACTGTATGTTTCGAAAAGGTCCATGATGCCTTCGAGATGACCAGGCGACGCTCGCACCTGGGTTTCAACACTGCCGTTCGTGCGAACACGGTGAACGTCGTATGGGTGAAAAGTCCAGAAGTCCATCTCGACTGGATTGCCCGACGAATCCTGCCAAGTCGTCATGTCATCCATCAACTGTCTTGCAAGATCCCAACGATGAGGGTTCCACACGGGAAATGGAGCTTCGCCCACGGACGCGCCGCCAAGCTTGGCCTGCGGGAACTGTTCCTTCACGCGAATTGTTACGTTCTTGTGAAACTCAATCACGTCATTCCAGGTGACACCACTGTGCAACTCGAGCTGCGGTTCGTTCATGATCTCGACATAGAAGCGATCCTTGTCGAACGGCAAGTATCCCTGACCGGGCCCGGTACCATAGACGACTTCTTCCAAATACGTGTTGAGGAAATCGCCATAGGCAGCGCCGGCTCCATGGATCGGCATTGAGGTTCCGTCTCTAACCCAAGCTGGCCAATTGCCATTTGCCCTGCCCGACTGCACGAGAACTGGATTCGGATGCTGTCGCAACGACTGCCAGCGAGAGCCATTCAACACCCAGTCTTTGTAGCCCCCCTGCAAATTGTTAACCAAATCAGCACGTCGGAAAAATCCTGGATTCGCGGGATCTTCAGGGACGTTGTTGGCAACAAAAAAATCGAACTCGAAAGTCTCGCGGCCTGTGACCGAATGCAATCCAGTTGGAGATCGGACTTCGTTGGCGAGGTTGCCGAGATTCGTATTCGTCGGTGGATCGAACGTCCCCCAATGATTGAAATACCTGGCCCGGTCCAGTAATCCCACACCACCAATCGCCCGCTTCAATGTTCCGTCGATCGTAACCGTCGTCTGTGCCGCAACGACACTGGTTAACAAGAGAATCAAGCAATAGCTGGTTACAAGATTTCGAGAGATTCGCATCAGCTTCTTCCGTTTGGTTTGCCTGACCAGATCGATCCCGATTGCATTCACGCAGTTCCTGGACGACCGAAAGTCAAAGAGCCCAAGCCGCCAGATCGGCACGAGCGACGAATTACCAAGAGGCGCAATAGCATGCTTTGCTCTAGCCCATTTCGCAGCTTAAATGGCAACTAGAACACTGTAATGCAGTGATTGGAATTCTTCAAGCAGTTTCTGGGATTCCAGCAAATCACGTGTCGCTTTACCCTCTACCGCTTTACTCTGAGGCTCCCGCCTTGGGCTAGCGAAATGACTTCGTCAAGTGACGCCATCGAGGTATCGCCGGGAGTGGACATGGCCAGAGCCCCGTGAGCCGCCCCGTACTCAACGGCAGTTTGTGCGGATTTCCCTGATAACATTCCGTAAATGAATCCGGAAGCGAAGCTGTCTCCTCCTCCGACGCGATCCAGGATTTCCAGATCTTCTCGCATCGTCGATTCGAAAAACCTGTTTTCGTACCAGCAGATGGCTCCCCATGAATTGACGGTGGCTGTTTTCACGGTTCGAAGTGTTGTCGCAACGGCTGCGAAATTCGGATACACCTCCACCGCTTTTTCAATCATGCGTCGAAATGAATCGACTTGTACAACGGCAACGTCATCACCGAGCCCATCGACAGCCAGCCCCAGGCAGGCGGTAAAGTCTTCTTCATTTCCAATCATCACATCGACCATCGGAGCAATATGACGGTTCACCTGTTGCGCTTTATCTTTGCCACCGATGCCGTCCCACAACGAAGGTCGATAATTGAGATCGTAAGAGACCACGGTGCCATGGGATCTTGCAGCTTCGATGGCTTCGACAACTACGTCCGCCGAACTGTCGGACAACGCAGCGAAGATTCCCCCAGTATGAAACCAGCGGACTCCCAAATCACCAAACAATCCAGCCCAGTCAATATCGCCAGGCTTTAGTTGGGAGGCTGCTGTTGCGCCGCGATCTGACACGCCGATCGCGCCTCGGACGCCGAAACCGCGTTCTGTAAAATTCAGACCGTTCCGTACGTTTCGGCCGCTACCATCTGACGGTACCCAACGAATCCAGTCCGTACACACTCCACCTTGAAGTATGTAATTTTCGATCAGTCTGCCAATTTCATTATCGGCGAACGAACTCACCAGGCCCGTTTTGAGGCCAAAGCAACGACTTAAGCCACGAGCGACGTTGTACTCGCCTCCACCTTCCCAGGCCGTAAAATGTCGAGCCGTCCTAATCCGCGACTCGCCTGGATCCAGCCGAAGCATCACTTCACCCAGTGAAATCAAATCATATTTACAAGCTTCTGGTGGCTTTACTTCAAGCATCAAATTCCCTCACAGACTGTTTTCAATCAACCGCTTCCTGCCGCGAGGCTTACCGCCTCGATCGCGAGTTCCTTAATCTCGGCAAACCGACGATCTGCAAGCAATTCGGCTTTCGCAATCCAGCTTCCTCCGCACGCAGCAACGCAAGGAAGGCTTAGGTAGTTCGCGAGATTGTTCGCGTTGACGCCTCCCGTTGGCATGAACTTCACCGCCGCATAAGGCGAACTTAGCGCTTTCAGCATGGTGATTCCTCCCAACGCTTCTGCCGGGAAGAATTTAACGTGCGTAAGGCCCAACGCTAACGCCAACTCGAGATCCGTTGGAGTCGCGATGCCGGGTACAATTGGAATATTATTGTTCAAGCACCATTCGACTGTCTTGGCATTGATACCAGGAGTCACAATAAAAGCGGCTCCAGCATCCGAGGCAAGCTTCGCATCATCGACACTATGAATGGTTCCTGCACCGACGAGGAAGTCACTCTCCCCTGCCATTCGTTCAATTGACGGAATCGCAGCCGGAGTCCGCAGGGTAATCTCGGCCACGGCCAGTCCGCCTTCGCGAAGCGCCTCTGCCAACGGCAAGGCTAACTCGGCATCCGGCATTGAAATCACCGGCACGACCTTCAATTGCTCGATTTGTTGGAAGGATTCATTCATGGATAAAGTCACACTCGACGACTTGTCGCGGGGCGAGGCAAACGAAAGGAACTACCATCTCGCATCACTGGTATTCCAGAGTATACTCTTGAGAATCCCAGTTAGGCACTGCACCCCATACTGATTTCGTCCGGCGCGGTCAAAAGCTTCATTTCAGGTTTATCATGAGAATCCAACATTGCAGGTTGATGCCTACGTTGGTTCTTGCGATCAGCACATTGCTGCATCCCTCCTTTTCGCAGGAAAATTTTCCAGCAGATGAAGAAGCGGCCGAAAGATTGGTCGATTTCCGTGACGGAATCCCTGGTATTTTCAAGTCGACCAACTCGAAAATCCGACTCGTTCCGTTCCCCGGCCGCGAAAGTCCAGACGCTGTTCTTGTCGAAACAGATTCCAACCACCAAGTATCCGGCGTCTCGATCCAACCAGATTCGCCGTGGAATTGGAGCGAAAAGAAGGAGTTTGGTTTCGCGATCGACATTGCCAACGTCGGTGAGATTTCGGCTCATCTGTATGTCGAGATCGCCAGCCATGGGGACAGTCAGGTTCGGGGAATCAACATTCCCGCCGATGGCGAGGTCAGGACCTATTACGCGGTGCTCGACGGAGACGAACTGAAGATCGACAGTGGGCTTCGCGACGGTCCTGATGATCGCCAGTTTGCAGGTAGAAAACTGACTTGGCTTTGGGGGGAAAAGTCATCCGAATTTGCCATGGAGCAGATTACAGAAGTTAGTATCTATTGCGATACGACTCTGCACAATCGCCAGTTCATCGTTGGCAACATACGCCTCATCGCTAATCCACCTCTCAAAACAGACAGCCTTACTGCGATTTGCGACCGGTTCGGACAAAACAACAAAGTTGATTTTCCGATGAAAGTCAAATCTGAGGCCGAACTCAAATCATTGGCGGACGCTGAACGTGCTGAACTCGAAAATTCGCACCCCATGCCCGACCGGTCGAAATTCGGCGGATGGACAAAGGGCCCGAAGCTCAAAGCCACCGGTTACTTTCGCACCGAAAAAGTTGGCGGCAGGTGGGCGCTGGTTGATCCTGAAGGATATCTCTTTTTCTCGACCGGAATCGCGAACGTCCGACTGTCGAGTACCACGACTTTGACCGGTGTTGATTTTAAACGAAAGCCCCGTGTTCTCCATTCGAAAACTTCGTACCCGGAAGATTCGAAGCCAAAAGCAAAAAAGGGCGCCGCAGGCCGTGCAGTCAGATTCACCGCATCCGAATTGCGGACGAAGATGTTCACCTGGTTGCCCGAGAACGACAGTCGGTTTTCAGACCATTACAGTTACACGCGGAAGGTTCATACAGGCCCGATGTCACATGGTGAGAACATCAGTTTTTACCGAGTCAATCTCGAACGTCGCTATGGCCAATCGCAACCCAATTCATATCTGGATACCTGGCGGGATGTCACAGTCGCGAGAATGCTGGATTGGGGATTTACCAGTTTTGGCAACTGGACCGACGAAATGTTTTATCACGTCGAGCAAATACCATATTTCGCCAATGGCTGGATCACAGGTAAGTTCAAAACGATCGACTCCGGGAATGATTACTGGTCACCGATGCCCGACCCGTTCGATCCCGAGTTCGTTCGCCGAGCCAGAATCACGACCACGTCGATCGCCAACAAGGTCAAGCGTAGTCCATGGTGCATCGGTGTCTTCATCGATAACGAAAAGGGCTGGGGGCGCATGGGCTCCTTCGAGTCGCAATACGGCATTGTGATCAACGCGCTCGGTCGCGACGCTTCAGAATGTCCTACAAAGGCAGCCTTCGTAAAGCTACTTGAAGAAAAATACAAAAGCGTCCAATCTCTAAATGACGCATGGGATATTGACGTCTCATCATGGGATGAGTTTGCCAGGCCAATGCAAGTGGATGCTCAAAATGCTGCGGTCGTCGACGACTTTTCGAAAATGTTGTACGTATATGCCGCCGAATACTTTCGCGTCGTTCATGACAGCTTACAAGCCGTGCTTCCAAATCACTTATACATGGGAGTGCGCATGGCTCACTGGGGAATGACTCCTGAAGTCCGAGCCGCCGCCGGCGAGCACTCAGATGTCATCAGCTACAACTTCTACAAGGAAGGGATTCGCGCTGACGACTGGAAGTTTCTCGCCAAGCTGGATATGCCGAGCATCATCGGCGAATTTCACATGGGTGCCGCCACGGATTCTGGACTATTTCATCCGGGGCTCATCATGGCGGACGATCAGACTGATCGAGCGCGAATGTATCTGGATTATATGAATTCCGTCATCGACAACCCTTACTTTGTTGGCGCGCACTGGTTCCAGTACATCGACTCGCCGTTAACCGGGCGAGGCCACGACGGCGAAAACTACAATGCGGGTTTTGTCAGGAGCACTGACATTCCCTACTCGGAGATGGTCACCGCAGCGAAGGAACTTCATCGCGGACTGTATCCGCGTTGCTTCGGCGACGTAGTGAAGCAACAGCCACAAATAACCAACTGAGCACTACAATTATGCGAACGTCCCAATCGAATGCGTTTTACTATGCTGCCATTGTGACTCTGGGCGGCTTTGTATTCGGATTAGACTTGGGAGTCATTGCAGGTGGACTCAGTCAGATATCTGAGCAGTTTGGACTCAGTGATATCCAATTGGGTGCCATTGGAGCCGCGCCGGGCTTCGGAGCGATTTTTGCACTGTTCTTCGCAGGACCGATCAGCAATCGACTAGGTCGTAAAGCAACGATTCAATTGATTGCTTTACTCTATTTGGTCTCAGCCGTGACATCGGCGCTCGCGCCGGATTACCGGATGCTCTGGTCTGCAAGGTTTCTTGGTGGTCTCGCATTTTGTTCTTTGGCGCTCGCCTCGATGTACATCGGCGAAATCGCACCGTCGGACAAACGCGGCCGCCTTGTCGCGATGAACCAGATCAATATTGCGCTGGGACTATTGGCGGCGTTCTTTATCAACTTCCTTATTCAACAAATTGCCGATTCAGGTTCCGAGCTGGCGGTATCGCTAAATCTACAGACAACCGCTTGGCGCTGGATGCTTGGGTCCGAAATCATCCCTGCGCTGGTCTGGTTACTACTTTTGTTTGGCGTTCCGAAAAGTCCTCGGTGGCTGATGTCGGTTGGTCGCGAGGACGAAGCGCGCACCGCCATGTCCAAAGTGCTTCCTGGGGAATCGGTTGAACCTGAAATGCAATCCATTCGGCAAAGCATGTCTCAGCGCGAAGCTGGCGCCACTTCCTTCTCGCAACTCTTTCAACTGTTTGGCCGACACGCCCGAAAAGCCACCATCCTCGGAATCGTAATAGCTGCTGTTCAGCCAATTACTGGCATCAACGCAATATTGACCTATGCACCGATCGTGTTCGAACAAGCAGGTTCAGCCGATCCACTTTGGAATACGATCTGGATCGGAGTCGTTGGACTGCTGGCTAATTTTCTTGCGTTTGCGCTGGTCGATCGACTTGGTCGCCGGCCGATCGTTGTGTTTGGCCTTTTTTGGTGTGTACTGAGTTTGTCAGCTTGCGGATGGGCGTTTCATCAGGCCCGATACTCGCTGGACGAAGCAGCGGTTGCCGCAGTTCAATTGGAATTAGGGGAAGAGCACGCATCGGCTGTCGCCAACCTGACGAATGAAATAGATGTTGAGTATGCCAACGACATTGAATTCATGAAGGGCATGAAGGCGGCGCTCGGGGAAGAACTGGCCAATAGCCAAAAGAATTTTCTGATTGGGAAGGCCGCGCAACTCAACACCAACTTGGTGCTCGCTGCCATCCTGAGTTTCATCGCGGCATTTAACGTCTCGATCGGACCGATCATGTGGGTTGTCTTTTCTGAAATCTTTCCGACAACACTTCGTGGTATCGCCATTCCGGCGGCTCAGTTGGTAACTGCTACTGTCAACTACTTCGTTCAACAGTTCTTCCCATGGCAGCTTGCGAATATGGGCGCACGAGACATTTTTCTTTTCTATGGAATTTGCGTCACCGTTGGCTTGGTCCTGCTGTTCTTCCTGCTCCCGGAAACCAAAAACAAGTCCATTGAGCAAATTGAATCCGAGCTGAATGGATAAATCAGACGGCACCTACAGCATGGGGCAAAGGACTGCAATGAGATCAGCCATCGACGAGTAAGGGTGGCGAATCACTCACAGGTGTTTTCCCATGACTCGCTCCTCGAGAGTGACTTTGCAAGCGATCGCGGACAGAACTGGAACTGCGTGGAATCGTCTATTAGACTCGTAGAATCCCAGCGAGTGTGCTGACGCTCGGGAATTTCAATTTGTGTCGAAGTACTAATGCGGATATCAGAACACACTAACTTCAACAAATATGACACGTCAAAAGCCAATTGCAGCAATCGCTTTGCTCGTCACTCTGGCGATGTTCGCTCGAGTCGTTGCTGATTCGTCGATCGTCGATTTTGACACACAGATCCGACCAATTCTTTCCGATCGATGCTTCGCTTGTCATGGTCCCGACGACAATGATCGACAGGCCGACTTGCGTTTCGACCAACGCGAATCGGCGATGCGCGAATCTGAATATGGTGAACGGGCCTTTGTGGTGAAGCCGGGAGCGCCAGAAGACAGCGAACTCCTATTGCGGCTGACAACGTCCGACGAAGACCTGAAAATGCCACCTCCAGATTCGCACCTGAAAGTGTCAGCTGACGAGGTTGAGTTAATCCAACGATGGATCGAACAGGGAGCTGAATGGACCGACCATTGGGCGTTCGTCCCGGTCGATACGACTCTCACGCCACCAGAATTAAAAGGCGATGACTGGTCGAACGGTCCCATCGACAAGTTTATTTTGGCTCGCTTGCGAGAACAAAGGCTTACACCAGCGTCGGAAGCAAATCGCGAACTGTTGGCTCGGCGAGTCCATCTCGATTTGACCGGCCTGCCACCGACGTTGGCCCAGCTAGATCAATTCCTCAATGACAAATCGCCCAACGCCTATGAAAAACTGGTTGATCGCCTGTTGGCATCGGCGGCTTATGGGGAACGGATGGCTGTTGCCTGGTTGGATGTTGCCCGTTACGCAGACACCCATGGCTATCAACTGGACTTCGAGTCGCACGTTTGGCCATATCGCGATTGGGTCGTACAGGCATTTAACGAAAACCTGCCCTGCGATCAATTTATCACCTGGCAGTTGGCGGGTGATTTATTGCCGTCGCCAACTGCGGAACAGACTCTTGCCACGGCTTTCAATCGACTGCATCGTCAAACCAATGAAGGCGGCAGCGTCCTGGAAGAGTTCCGGATAGAGTACGTCGCCGACCGAGTCGATACTTTCGGCGTGGCGATGCTCGGCTTGAGCGTTGGTTGTGCCCGTTGCCATGACCATAAGTTTGATCCCATCAGCCAGAAAGAGTACTACCAACTTGCCGCGTTCTTCGACAACGTCGACGAATCGGGAGTCTTTTCTTACTTTACAAAGGCGACTCCTTCGCCCTCATTCGATACCCCAACTGAAGAACAGACACTCCGACTGGAGAAGTTGCGTAAGGATGTCGCAGCTCGACAATCTGAACTTGAACAAGTCGCTGAGCAGCAACGCAACGCGTTCAACGACTGGTTCGGCAAGGAACGCAAGTCGCTCGACTCTGAGGAGCAATTCGTCAAGCTGTTGAAAGACGGTTTAATCGGTCATTTCGATTTTGAGAAGATCACGCCGGCATCGTCAGTAAAAGCGGAAGCTGACTCAAACGGTCGGAGCAGCGATCAGGACAGCGATACCAATAGCAAACCAACTCTTGCCAATGTTGTCGATTCAACTACCAACGCTGAACTCCACGAAAGTCCACTCATCGTGCCGGGGAAAACTGGCAACGCCCTTCAATTGAATGGCGACAACGGCTTTTCCACGGCGGTCACCAGTTCTTTTTCACGACATGACGAATTTTCCTTCGCGGTCTGGATCAAGTCATCGCAAAACCAACAACGCGCGACCATATTTCACACCACGAAAGCGGGTACTGACGCGGGACATCGTGGTATCGAATTGATCATTGCAGAGGATCAGCTCGAAGTCAGTCTTTGCCACTACTGGCCGGGCAATGCGATACGGATACGGGCACTTGATAAGCTGCCAGTCGATGAGTGGTACCACGTTACGCTGACGTATGACGGGTCAAGTCAGGCCAGCGGACTGCGGCTTTATTTGAACGGCAAACTGCTGGAAACAACCGTGATTCGCGACGAATTGACGCGAGCGATTCGATATTTGAAAAAAGATTCTGTTTCCTACAAAGCCGGAGACAGGCAGCATCACTTGACCGTGGGGTACCGATTTCGCGATCGCGGACTGGCTGGTGGCGAGATTGACGAGTTGAAGGTTTATGCTCGTCAACTGACGCCGATTGAAATCCGTGCGATCTCAGGTAGCGTTGTCTCCGATTGTTTCACCGCAGCAGAGTCAAAACTATCCTCTGAGGATGAGCAGAGTCTGTTCGAACTCTTCCTGTCACGAGCCCCGTCGCACGCGAAAGCACGTGCTGCGCTGCACGATGCACGCTTGGCACTTGGGAATGCTGCGGACGGAGTCCAGTCGATAATGGTCATGCGAGAAATGGCGACGCCACGCAAAACGTACATGCTGAATCGAGGTGCTTACGACTCGCCAGCCAGTGAAGTACAGCCAGGCGTAATTGCCAAATTGCTACCACTTAAATCCGACTTTCCGAAAAACCGTCTTGGTCTTGCCCGCTGGCTGACCGATGCGCAGCATCCACTGACTGCCCGAGTCGCCGTAAATCGAATTTGGCAAACGATCCTGGGACGAGGTTTGGTCGCAACTCAGGAAGACTTCGGCAGCCAGGGGGGGCGTCCATCGCACCCTTTGCTACTCGACTACCTTTCCCACGACTTTGTCAACAATGGGTGGGACACAAAGCGTTTGGTCAAACAAATCGTGATGTCGGCAAGCTACCGCCAGTCGTCTGTCTCCTCTGCAGATCTAATGGAACGCGATCCCGAGAACTCGATGTTGGCTCGCGGACCCAGCCGTAGATTGACCGCGGAAATGATTCGAGACGGCGCGCTCGTGGCCAGTGGTCTTTTAGTCAATCGAGTCGGCGGCGCGCCAGTCAAACCGTATCAACCTGCCGGACTTTGGAAGGAATCCATGCCGGTAGAGTACAAACGCGATAGGCACGAAGGCAGCCGTCGCCGAAGCCTTTATAGCTTTTGGAGGCGAACGCTGCCGCCACCGTCGATGCTGACGTTTGATGCTGCGAAACGCGAGGTCTGCACGGTCCGCCGTCAAAACACTGCGACTCCCCTTCAGGCGTTGGTGTTACTCAATGACCCGCAGTACATCGAAGCGGCGCGAGCCGCTGCCGAAGTGGCAATACAATCGAATGAACGCGCCGAGGACCAGATCAGGCACTTGTTCCGGGCATTCACAAGTCGTCAGCTGAGCGATCAACAGTTGTCCGTCTTTAAAAAGTCGTTGGAGCAGCAGCAGTCCTACTTCTCCGACAAACTCGAACAGGCCAGCAAATATTTGTCGATTGGCGATCACGAACCCGACTCAGAAATTGAACCGAAAGAACTGGCTTCGCTCAGTGTGGTGGCTCAAATGATGATGAACCTCGATTATTTTGTATTCAGGCGTTAATCGAATGGAAATCCCAAAAGATCTTCAGCACAAGATCGCGACTTCGCTAACCCGACGTCACTTTTTCTCACGGACAAGTACCGGGTTGGGAGCCGCCGCGCTCGCTTCACTTTTGCCGCCAGCCGCCCTGGCCGGTGACGATGATGTAGCGGCGACAAATCGCGGAGCGGCTCTGGATCGTCTTCATTTTCCCGCCAAGGCCAAACGAGTCATCTATCTGTTTATGAGCGGCGGCCCGTCGCAAATGGATATGTGGGACTATAAACCAAAGCTGAATGAAGAGAACGGCAAAGAACTGCCAGATTCCGTTCGGAAAGGGCAACGACTGTCGACGATGTCCGGCAACCAGTCTTCGCTCCCATTGGCAGGATCCATTTTCAAATTTGACAAGCACGGAGAAAACGGAACCTGGGTCAGTGAGTTGTTGCCTCATACCGCCAAAATCGTCGACGACCTTTGTGTTGTCAAATCAATGCACACCGAAGCCATCAACCACGACCCGGCAATCACCTTCTTTCAAACCGGTTCGCAGATTGCCGGTCGCCCTTCCATTGGTGCATGGATGGCGTACGGACTGGGTTCTATCAACGAAAACTTGCCGTCGTTTTGCGTTCTCGTGACCAAGGGCAAGGGCGGGCAGCCGCTTTATTCCCGGCTTTGGGGCAGTGGATTTTTGAATTCGACGCACCAAGGTGTTCAACTTCGCGCTGCCAAAGACCCGGTGCTTTATCTCTCGAATCCGCCCGGCATCTCGGCTGCCAGTCGCAGAGCCATGCTCGATGGTTTGGAATCAATTCATCAGCAACAATATGAACAGTCGCTGGACCCGACGGTCGCTGACCGAATCGCCCAATACGAGATGGCATTTCGGATGCAGACCTCGGTTCCCGAAGTCGCGGATGTGTCCGATGAACCAGAACACATTTTTGACCTCTATGGGCCTGATTCAAAAACGCCAGGAACTTTTGCAGCCAATTGCCTGCTGGCTCGGCGGTTAGTCGAACGCGATGTTCGCTTCGTTCAGTTATTTCATCGCGGATGGGATCAGCACGATAACTTGCCTGGCGGTATCCGCGGGCAGTGTCGTGAGACCGACCAGCCATGCGCGGCATTGATTGAAGATTTGAAGCAACGAGGGATGTTGAAAGACACCCTCGTAATCTGGGGCGGTGAGTTTGGCCGAACCGCCTATAGCCAGGGCAAGCTGACTGCGGACAATTATGGTCGGGATCATCACCCTCGTTGCTTTACCATGTGGATGGCGGGCGGTGGCTCACGACCGGGGATCGTCCATGGAAAGACCGACCCCTATTCGTACAACATTCTCGACAACCCGGTGCACGTGCATGATTTTCACGCCACCGTACTAAGATTGCTTGGCGTCGATCATGAACAATTGACGTATAAATTCCAGGGACGCCGCTACCGTTTGACGGACGTGCATGGCAAGGTTGTCAAATCTTTACTTGCCTAGTCAACGACGACAGATGATCAAAGTTTCCTCGCCCGATTCGAAGGCCTTCCCATATCAGGCATGGCAGGTTATCAGGCTCGGTGTTTCTCCAGCTCGTCCCAAAGGAATTCGACTCCATGACCGGCTCGATCAGGCGCAATGGCCCATCCGTCTTCGATTTTTACCGGATCGCGGATAAATGGTTCCAACCCAAAGCCATGCGCTTCAAGGAGCGAGTCGTTGGGAATCGCACCTAACAGATGTACGTGGAGCTCGTGAACGCCATGCGTTGTGACCGGTAAATTGAAGGCTTCGGCGAGGTGGGCAACTTTGAGCCACGGAGTGATTCCGCCGATATTGGAAACATCCGGTTCGGGAAACGACACAGCCTCTGCGGCGATAATCTTCTGAAACTCATAAATTGTGTGATAGTTTTCTCCGACAGCGATTGGCAAACCACCGGACTCCAGAATTCGCCGGTAACCATCGACATCATCAGGAATCGTCGGTTCTTCCAGCCAGTAAACGTCATGTTCGGCGAAGGCTTTCGCTGCACGAATCGCCTCCTCAACCGTCCATCGCATGTTGGCGTCGACCATCAGGGGATACTCGGAACCGATCAACTGACGCATCGCTTTGACTCGTTCAACATCCTCTTCCAACCGGTCACGGCCGACTTTCATCTTGATCGCGCGAATGCCCCGATCCAGATTGGCATCCGTTTGTCGAGCCAACTGGTCGAGTGGCAACAGCAGGTCAATTCCACCGGCATACACACGAGCCCGATTGCTGTGTCCGCCGGCCAGTTTCCAGAGAGGCTCACCAGCCGATTTGCATTTCAAATCCCAAAGTGCAATATCAACAGCAGCGATTGCAAAAGACGCAAGTCCGCCACGTCCCACATAGTGCATCCTCCACCACATACGTTCCCAAAGGAATTCGTTTTGCAGCGGATCAGCACCGGACAGAATGGGTGCAAGATCGTCCCGGATTATCGCCTTGACGGCGGAGCCACCGACTTTCCCAACAGTGTACGTGTAGCCAACACCCTCTTCGCCCAGCTCGGTGCGTATGCGCACAACGATCAACGCGAAGTGCCGCATCTCACCGTGCATCGCATCGGTGAGAACGGTTGGGAGTGGGATCTGATAGAGTTCGCAATGAACTGACGCTATGCTCATGCCGCAAAGTCCTCAATTGGCTGCCTAGGCGTAATTGACGTAAAACGTCTTTTTCTCAAGGTAGTTTTCCAGTCCATACTTGCCATCTTCGCCACCGGTGCCGCTCAGCTTGTGGCCGTTGTGAAAGCCTTGCCGCTGCTCGCCCATTGGACGATTTACGTAGACTTCTCCAAATTCCAGTTCCAGGACGGCGCGTTGGATGCGGCCAATGTCCCGAGTGAAAAGAAAGGCGCTCAATCCATAGTCGCTGTCGTTGGCGAGTTTGAGTGCTTCCTCGAAGCTGTTGATTTTCATAATCGGGCTGACGATTCCAAAGACTTCCTCCCGCATGACGTCCATGTCGTTGTTCACGTCTGTGAGTATCGTCGGCAGGTACCAGTGGCCTTTTTCAAATTGCGTACCCGTGGGACGCTCGCCGCCAAGCACTACTTTGGCGCCTTGCTCAATTGCAGTTTGAACCGTCTTTTCCATCTGCTCCAGTTCGTGGCGGTTCACCTTCGGACCAATATCAGTCGCCGGATCCATCGGATCGCCCAGTTTCAATTCACGGCTGCGTGCGGTGTACCCTTCCACAAACTCGTCGTACACCGCTGAATGGATATAGAACCGTTCGCTACAGGTACAAACCTGTCCGCAGTTGAGGTAGCGTGAAATCATGGCGGCCTCGATCGCTTTGTCGACGTTGCCGTCTTCCATGAGAATAAAGGGGGCTTTGCCGCCCAGTTCCAGACGTACTGCCGTCAGCTGCTCAGCACAATCGCGATAGATAATCTGTCCAGTTCGCGTACTGCCAGTCATCGTCACGAGGCGAGTCCGCTTGTTGGTCACCAACTCGCGGCCCAACTTCGATCCACTTCCTGTCACAATATTGAGCACGCCTTTGGGAATGCCGGCCTCTTTGGCAAGCCTTCCAAGTTCCAGCGTCGCTGTCGGAGTCACCGAGGGCGGCTTGACGACCATCACATTGCCCGCCGTAAGCGCCGGACCAATTTTCCGGCAAGCGAGCGCGAATGGGAAATTCCAGGCGGTGATTCCGACACAGACGCCATACGGCACTTTGTGAATCATGATGTGCTCATGAGGAGCGTCGGATGGCAAAATGTCGCCTTCGATTCGCCGCGCCGCCTGTGCCGGAAAGTTGATAAAGTCGGCTGAAACGTCGACAGCGCCTAATGACAATTCGTACGTTTTCCCCTGCTCAAGCGTTTCCAGACGAGCCAGATGTTCCCGATTTTCGCGGATCTTGTCGGCGAATCGCGCCAGAATATTTCCGCGTTCAACTGCAGGAGTCGCTGCCCAGGCCGCTTGCGCCGCAGCCGCTGACTCGAGCGCCGCTTTTCCGTCGGCTTCGTCACCATCCTGCACTCTGCAAAGGACTTCTTCGTTGGTCGGATTCTCGACATCGACGAGCTTCCCGGATTGCGACTGTTGCCATTCGCCATCAATCCACATGCGATAGCATTCGACACCATCCACTTCATATTTCATCTCTGCCACGACTCATTCCTTATGATTGAGTGATCGTTGACCGCTACCGAACGCTGACCGTTACCGCCCCATCCAGCCACCATCGACGAGGAGCGTCGTCCCGTGCACGTAGTTAGCGGCATCCGATGCGAGGAAGACCGCCGGGCCCTTAAAGTCATCAGGTTCCCCCCATCGTCCGGCTGGAATTCTTGCCAGAATTTGCTCGCTGCGGACAGGGTCATCACGTAAGGCTTGCGTATTGTCCGTTGCAATGTACCCGGGAGCGATGGCATTCACGTTGACTCCTTTGCCCGCCCATTCATTGGCAAAAGCCATCGTTAGTTGACCAATCCCACCCTTGCTGGCGGCATAGCCGGGAACCGTAATGCCGCCCTGAAACGTCAACAAAGAAGCCGTAAAGATGACTTTGCCGGCGCCTCGCTCAACCATGTCTTTTCCAAAATCGCGAGTCAGAACAAATTGGGCGCTTAAATTGACTTCGAGAACTTTGTCCCAGTACTCGTCAGGATGTTCGACCGCCGGCTTTCTGAGAATGGTGCCCGCATTGTTTACGAGGATGTCAATCCTTGAATGACTGGATTTGACTTCGCCAATAAACGCGTACAGCGCTTCGCGATCATTAAAATCGCATTGATAACTGTAAAAGCTGGCCCCTGTTGCGGTCACGGATTTTTCGACGGCGCTGCCCGTTGGCTCCAGCGTCGCCGATACACCAATGATGTCGGCGCCCGCTTCGGCGAGACCTTCCGCCATCGCTTTGCCAATGCCGCGTTTGCAACCGGTCACCAAGGCGGTCTTGCCCTTCAGGTCGTATTGTTCAAGTATAGACATCGCGTTCTTTCAATGTTGTATCGCTAAGCCTGACAGTCGATCAGGTACTTAATTCCGTCCGGATTCGCATCAATCGATTCGAATGTTTCTTGCGTTTTGTCGATCGGTTCGATCGACGTAATCAGTTTGTCGAGAGAAAGCTTCCCTTCCGCAGCCAGTCGAATGGCTTCGTCAAAATCCTCTTCTTCATACAGTCGGGTTCCAATCAGTTGCAATTCTGACCAGAAAAAGCTGAACAGGTTGACCTCTCGCGGCTGAGGGTGAATCGCCACCATGACGACCCGACCGCGAACGCAGAGTAAGTCCGTCATGACTTTGACGCCAGCCGCCGAACCGGAAACTTCAAAGGCGCAATCGGCCATTGCTCCGTTCGTCAGACGATCGACTTCTGCCACGGCATCCGCAGTCGCCGGATTAATCGCAGTCAGCCCCAAAGACTCGGCGAGCGCGATTCGTGACTGGTTCACCTCGAGCAGGATCACGTTGGCCCCTTTTTCGCGAGCCACCAGAGCGATTAGCAAACCAATCGGCCCACCACCGATGACCACACACGTTTCGCCTTTGGCGACTTTGCCCAGCCGGACATCATGACAGGCCACAGCAGCCGGTTCGATCATCGCGCCGTGTTCAAGACTGAGCGCATCAGGCAGCGGATGCAATGTGTAGGATGGCACCGTCCAGGATGACTGCATGCCGCCGGGCGAGTCGATACCGATAAACTTCAGGTTCTTGCCGACATGTTTTTGCTCACGATCAAACGCGGTGGGTTCACCAAAATGGAGCGGTCGAATGGCGACTCGCTGGCCAACGGTCACCCCGTCCACGCCGACTCCGAGTTCCGCAACGGTCGCGGAAGCTTCATGCCCGATGATTTGCGGATTCGCGACTCGCTGATCCATCGCTCCATGAAAGATGTGCATGTCTGTTCCACAGATGCCGCAAAACGCCACATCCAGTCGGACTTGGCCTGCCTCGGGAGGAACGCGTTCGCCTTCCACAATTTCGACCCTTCGATTGCCAACATATTGAGCTGATTTCATAATGGTCCCTGATCCAGATTCCAGGCTTATTGAATGTTCGCCAGCAACAGTCGAGTCGCCAATTTGATGTTCCGTTTGCGGAGCGCCCGAACGATTTGAGCATGTTCGTGATGGCTTTCCATCATGCTACCGTGACGGCTGTAGTGGAGCATCATGCGACTGACAATTGGCAACCAGACTGAGGACAATTCGCTAACGCCACTCGCCTCGACAAGATAACGATGCAGCGCCATATCGCAATGGATGACCTGACTCATGTCTTCCTTTTCGCAAGCCGCGCGGAGTGCCTCGACGAGTTTGTCCAGCGCATCAAAATCGTCATCATCAAGTCGTTTTATCGCATGCTCGAGCGCAAAGAGTTCTATCTCCTGCCGCAACTTGATCACAAGCGGTTGAAGCGGTTCATCGATCCCTCCGACTCGCACGCCACAATTCGGCTTCGCTTCCAAAAGTCCTTCTTGTGTCAACTGAAGGAGCGCGTCGCGGACGGGTGCCCGGCTGACACCGTATCGATCCGCAAGCGCCTGTTCGCGCAGGTTGGTACCCATCGGCAACTCGCCAGAGAGGACTTCATTGCGAATGCGGTCGGCAATCTGCTCTCTCATCGTTCGAAAAACGTTGGCTCCACTCATATTGCAGATTGTATACAATCTATGCGGAATGGGAAGAGGACCGAATAGAGCCCACATGCGGTGTTGAGCTCTTCGCTCGAAAATTTTGAGGCACTCACCATGCCGATGATTCAATGGCAAAGTGATCGTTTACGGCCAGCTCAAGCATCGAACGACAATGAGCGTTGGTTCGAGGGAACCTGGATGGAAACTGGTTCGAGGAATGAAGAATATCCGGGGAAGAAATTATTCTTCGCGATCGATACGCTCAAGTTCTTTCAAAAGCTCACTTGGCAGATCGCTCGGCAACATATCAGGCGCCCGATGCTGCGACGTTTCGCGGTCGAGTTCCTGCAAAACATATCGCTTACTCTGCGAAATATGATTTTCCATCACGATTCTGGCTTTTTCAGGGTCGCGATTCTTGAGCGCGGAGATCACACCATCGTGGTCTTCATGAGCCTCATCGACGACTCGTAAATCAAGCTGAGGGCGTTGCAATCGGAAAACACTAAATACCATTCGCGTTTCTGCGACTGCCCGTTGTAGTCGAGGATTTCCTGTGGCGTGCAGGATCAACATGTGGAACGTCATATCTGCAGAGAACAATTGTTGCATTGGCTCGCCTGACAAAACTAACTGCCATTTTTCGCGAGCATCTTCTCCAATTTGCTTCATGGCAGAGGTTAGCGCTTCGAGCTTTTCAATTTGTCTTGGAGTAGCAAGCTCAGCGACTTTGCCTGCGGCAAATGTTTCGACGGCTTGGCGCATATCGAAAAGATCAATGAGCTCCGCGCGGCCAACATGTCGAAGGACAGCGCCTTTTCTGGGGATTTGGTCGACAAGGCCTTCTCGAGCCAGTTGGCGAATTGCTTCACCTACCGGGGTGCGACTCATCCCAAGGTGTTCGGCGATAGCCGCTTCGGTGATAATGTCCCCGGACACCAGGTGCCCCATAAGGATGAGGTGGTGAATATGGGCATAGGCCTGATCGGTAAGTTTTGACATCGGGCAAACTCGAATGCGTATCGTCCAAGAGGCCTCCATTAGAAATGTGAGGCTAATTAGCCATCATATCGCATAAATCACGCGAGCCCAACGCGATTCATTGCAGCTGGGTATCAATCGACACATTAAATGGCAACCAGATGATTGAACGGCGAACAGGAAAGACGCCTCCGAGGCCAGGTCTACAGCTAACAAAGATTTCGCAGCTTTCGGCGCACTGAATCTAGCAGTGATTCCCGTTTTCAATTTCTTCCAGCTTTGCCCGTAAGTCCTCAGGTAGCGTGAACTCTTCATTGACGCGCGACTGGGATGCTTCCATGTCCAATTCCTTAAGCACGTGATCACGGCTGGCTACGATGTGCTTCTCCATGGTCGATCGTGCTACATCCCTTTTGCGATCTTTGAATGCGGCAATGATTAACTCGTGTTCGTCGTGAGCTTGCTCAACGATTCGCAAATCCAGAATGGGACGCTGCATTCGGAATACGCTGAATACCAAACGAGTGTCAGCAATTGCTCTCTGCAGACGAGCATTTCCAGTGACTTGCAAAATCAACATATGAAATGCCATATCAGCGGAAAGCAGCCGTTGCAGTAACTCATCACTCAGTCCAACCGGACCGCTACCATTAACAGAGCGTGCTGCCTCGGTTATTTTCTTCATCGCATTGCTAAGCGCAACAAGTTTGTCGATCTGCTTCGCCGTGATCCTGTCGGCGGCCTTCTCCGCTGCGAAGCTCTCAACAGCCTGCCGCATTTCGAACAAGTCGATTAGGTCTCGCCGGTCAAACGTGCGAAGAATGGCCCCTTTGCGAGGCATCTGTTCGACCAATCCTTCGCTCACGAGTTGACGGATGGCTTCGCCGACGGGAGTGCGACTCATCCCCAATACTTCTGCAATCTCTGCCTCAGTAATCACACTGCCGGACTGAAGCTTCCCGTTGAGAATCAGTTGCTGAATGTGCGTGTACGCCTGCTCGGAAAGTGACCCCATTTACTTGCCTTCACTTAAGCTTATATGGCTGTTGATTGCTCAGCGGCTGGTACGGCAACTCGTCCGCCAATTGGCGGTTCGCCATGCCAAGCCACTCAAACGATGAATCAATTAAAAAAACGTGCGATTTTGGGGAATCTCCCCACCTACCAACACTTCTCAGGCATCAGCAACAGAATAGCTGTCGCAGAGGAATTTTTCAATTCCTTTGTGGTATTCCAAGCTTACGAGAGGCAAGAAAATAGTGTTTTCGGACATGAGTTACCATTCGACCCGAATAGTTTCAAGCGAGTTATCCGAAGATGAGCGTTGCACCAATCCTTGTCGGATTGGCTTACCGTAGCGCGAAAATAACACGCTGTACTTTTGCGACTTGGCGGCACGTCACCGTGATTGGGTTAGCACAGATGGCTGGCTAATGTCGTTACCAATTAGCAAAATGTCGGCGGTAGTGGCGTAGCCGACATCAACACTTGTTTGAATGTCCATACCGGCAGTGGTTTCGAACACATGGAAATCGTGATACTGCGATCTTTTCCGAGCTCGCAAGTACGCGCTACTCATGCCGTGTTCCCGGCGGGTCTCGACCGCTCCGGCCCAGTCGACGAGTACCGAGGGTTCATCGTCGGATAGAAGTTCGGGTATCGTTTCCCGATCCACAGGTGCGGAGTCGATTCTCGTGGCTTGCTTGACCGGCGTATCCAAAGGAAATTCGGCGCCAGTGAGGCGTGTTGCTGCCCCGATGCCGACGGTGAATTCAATATCGTCAACGTAGAAAGCGACGCCTTGCCCATTCCCGTTTGGTTGTGCGTTTCCGAATCCGCCGTCGGCGACGATGATAAGCGGAGTCGCCGATATCGTTCCGTTCGGTACGTCTCCGGTCAGCGTGATTGTATTCCAGCCGGTGCCAGCTTCGGCAAGTCCGACGAACCCGGCAGACCCGGAATTGTTTCCGTTAAAGTTGATTTGCACGTAAACAGAGTCTGGTCCATCCAGAGTTGTTCCGTTTGGAATGAAGTAATCAACCGTAAAACTGAATTGCAATCCCTGAAACTGGGGCGAAATGTTCAGGTCGCCGGCGTTGATGCTCTCGAAGCGAGAGGACCCGTTCAGCGTGACTGCGCCCACATTCCCGCGACTTCCGTCACCCGTAACAGAACCATTGACCGTGTTTACGCTTATGCTGCTGCCGGCTTGGCTAATACCGCTTAATGGACTGTTATCCTGCCATAGCGTGGTTGGTGAAGGAGCCACATTGACGAACTCGATCTGGTTGGCCGAACTATACGCGTTCATCCAGAGGTCCCCGTTGACGACTGCATAAGCACTCGAGTTGGAATTTCGCAATGCGTTAAGGCTGTTGACTCGGGGAACTCCCAGCGGAGCCAGCAGATTACCGACGTTACTGAATCGCATAACGGTCGAGCCGCTACTGGGACCAGTGCGAATGTAATGGAGCATCCGGAATCCGTTCGCAACGCTGGCCGTTCCTTCCGGGAAGCTGATTGTATAGTCGCCGTTATCGGTTTTGACGTGCGTGTTGAAGTTCCTGCCAGATTCGGTTTCCGAGTCGCCATCGGGAGTCGTGATGCGAAAATCAGCGCTCTGGTTCACGGGATTGAAATTCAACAGGGCGTAAATGTCATCCGAAACCCACGCGTTCCAGCCCGGCGGTCGAATGTCATCGGAATCGTAAAAGAACCGGTTGTTGGTTACGACTGTTGAACCTGGACCGCCGCCTACGTGCCCCGTCAGGGTTCCATCCTCGTCGTAAATGGCTGCAGCCGAGAATCCGCCGACGGCCTCGCTATGATTTGCGCCGCCATTTGGATTGGCAACGCTAACGTTGTTGGCGGATCCGTCATCTTCGAAGGAGGTATTTCTCGCCACGTAACTGGTGTGTCGCCGTTCGGCACCATGCGTCCGAAACGTGTGCGCATTGTTGGCGGCGAAACCGGCGAAGTGATTTCCATCCAGTGTGCCGGCTCCGTCATAGATGGAATGGCCGGAAACCGGGCTGGAAAAATCCGCATTCCCACGACTGTTACCAACGTACAGTGAATCCGTGACACGCTGGGTAAACGTCAGGAACGTACTGTTAAAGTTGTCGGCGAACAGATTCTCATGGAAGTTGGCAATCTCGCCGCGGTGATAGATCCCAATGCGGTGTTTATAAGCCGTGTAATTGTTAATCTGCGGCTCGCTGGGCGGCTCGTACGGGCGACCGTCAAAGAACGGGAGTAGCTGTGCCCCAACCGGGAGTTCAACATCTGACCCGCGATCGAAGTTCAGACCAATCGGAGACGCGTGCGAAGAGTTGAAATCAAACTGCCGAAGGTTGGTGCGGCTGGCATTTACGCCGTTGTATTGCGGGTCGGTAGCCGCGGCTCCGATGGGGCGGCGGGGAAGGATGAACCAAAAGCCCGTGCCCTCGGAGCCTGCCGAAACATTCCCCACCCACGTATTGTCAGGATTGGTAATCCAGTAGGCCGCCGAACTCAGGAACCGATTTCCGTTCTGCCCAACATGATCGTGGGTATCGACGATGAATGGATCATTCAGGTCGGGTGCAAACTGGCCGACCGCATCACTTCGCCCAACCTTGTGAATTCCAAATGCGATATTGGAAATGAACTCGTTGCCGGTTTCGACACCGTCCTCCATAAAGAAGCCATGTCCGTGAATGTCGTGCAGGACGACACCTTCGATCAGGAGATTGTGGGTGCCGTGAACCGTTAGGCCACGGTTGTTCGAATTCGTAATGCTCGCGCCGCGAAGAATATCGCCGCTTCTGTCTCCAGCAATGTGCCAGTGAATCGGGTAGCGTCCCAGTCGGCTAGTCTGGCCCATACGGTCAAACTGCACGCTATCTACAGTGATCTGACCTGCGGATGCCATGATCATCGTGTGACCGCCAAACCCGTCACCGACGCCGGCATTGAAGCGATTCCGGTCGCCGAACTGGTTGTCGGTGTCGTGAGACGCCAGGCCCTGGATCTTGACGTTACGATTGAGAACAGCGACTTCTGCCCTCAAATCAATTTGCAGCTCACCGCCGCCCTGCCCCGTCTCGCCAAAGTTGTTGCGCCAAACCCCATAGTCGGCAAAGTCAACGCCGCCAAAACCATCTCCATTGCCATTGAGCGCCGATTCGTCTGAGGCCCCAAGGTTGTCCTGCCAGATCGTAAAATCGGCGGCGTCCACGATGTTGTCGAGGTTGAAATCGCCGGGCAGACTGACTGGATCGCCATAGCTTTCAATCTCTCCGTAATGGCGATTGTTCAGCGGTGTGTTGAGCGTGATCAGCGACGTGCCGTCTCCCTGATCGCTGATGGCTGTGATGAAACGTACATCTTCGTCGCGATAGTCATCGGTGGAGCTGGCGATGACGATCTGGTCGCCGACTTCCCAGTTAAGTGAACCATCGGCAGCGTTAATGCTGCCGTCATGGTTGCGATCAATCGCCTGTTCGACAAGAATCTGGTTTGAATTCTGATTGGCAGTCGCGGCCAGACGTGTAAATGTCAACCTTTCTTCGCCGAAAAACTGAAGCCGTCCGCCGCCGCCAACCATCAGGAAGGCATTATTGTTGTTGACGGTACCCACGCCTTCGATGTTAAACGAGCTGTTAATCTCTTCGCCCGTTAGCGTGATCGTAAAGTCGTTGGCATCATATCGATTCGCCTCCGTGCCAATCTGGAAAACGCCGCCGCTGTTAACGTGAATCCAGTCGGAAGTCAGCGACTTGTCGACACCAGGCGATTCTTCCACGTCCAGGATGCCCTGAACGACCAGTTCTTCGGTCACATGACTGGTGCCGGTCAGCGTCACAGTTACCGCCGGTGGAATGATGGCTCGTGTAGTCGAGTCAGGAACGCCAGCACTCCATGTGTTGGCGTCACCCCAGGCTCCAGACTGGACAGCAGTCGTTACCGCCAAAAGTCGACGCGACTCAAGAGGTTCGACACCCAGCCGGTTTGCAGTCTTCTTCCGCTTGTAGCCACTCTTCGTCGATACGATACGCTCGAAAATATTCCACATATTGAATCCACTTTTTTGAGGTGTGAATACTGCCGCAAACTGGCCACACGCTCGTTTTTGATAACAACGAACGCTTCTGAATTCCACTATAGGCTTGTAGTATTCTACTCGCTAAGGGAAGAATCGACACTTCATGCGCGACTTAGTAAACCAAATTTGTTGAGCGATTGTATTCGGCCCCCTCAGATTGGGTGTATCCGTCCCGAAGGCGGCACCACGTTTCCATTGGGCTTTTGCGAAAACGCTACGACGTAAGCAACCGTTCGCCGTATGCTTGCTGCGACCGCCAGCTGGAGTCCCATTGCGCCACACTGAGATTTAAGACGCGAACCTCCGTGGCGGCGGCACGAATAAGGTATGAATCAATACCAAGTCCTACTCGTATGTGTGACGTTTGACGAAATGATCTTTAAGCGTTTCGTCTGCTTCAAAACGTCGGATGTAACCGGTGCCGTTATCATCATCCACGTGATGACAGAGGCCCCAGCGAAGTCCTTCGAGCGGGCCGTTGTCATGATCGGGCGTGCGGAACAGACCGTTCGCATGGGGAGCGCCCTTGATAACCGCCTGAATCTCAAAGTTGATGCCGTCAGGAGCCCACTGAATCGTGTTCTTCTCGGGACCATCCGTCGTGAGCATCGCGGCGATGCCACCGTTGTAATGCCAAACGCAAACTTCGTGACCAGAATTGGTCACAGGATTGTATTCGCTGCGAACGTAGGGGCCTTCAGGCTGGTCAGCGATGGCAACACCCCATTTCGTCTCGCGCCCACCGAAGAACATCTCTTCGCCCATCGGTTCGCCCTTGTAGTACAGGTAAAACTTGTTTTGAAAGAACATCAGCGTGGGGTCGTGGACTTTGTGGCTGTCGAAGCTACCCTTCTTTGACACAAGGAAGCGATTGTCTTCGTCACCTTCCCATTCGCCGTCGGCCGACGTTTTCAGAATCGGGCCGTCGACTTTTCTCCACGGGCCAAACGGCGAATCGGCGACCGCCATCGAAACGTGCTCGAACGATCGTCGAACATAGGGATGTTGGACAACCTGATAGACGAGATAGAACTTGCCGTCATGCGCAAGTACTTCGGGCGTGAAGACGCTCCGGTCATCGTAACTTCCTGCCGGCCCTCGCTCGATGGCGACGGCGTCTTCTTCCCAATGCCAGCCATCCTTGCTCGTGCCATGCCAGACGTCGCACTTGTCCCACGGGAACGTCTTGTTGTCCAGATCGCCTGAGCCGAAACCGTAACTCTTGCCAACCGACTTGGTGTACCAGACATGATACGTATCATCGACCTGAATCACCGCACTTGGGTCGCGGCGGACCGTGTCGGCTTTCTTTTCAGCCAGGTCGCCGGTGATGTCTTTGCTGACGATTTCGCAAAACCATTCCGGGCCTTTGTCCCAGGCCTGGGCTCGAATACTGGCGGCGCTAAGTTTCTTGGTCATGGGGTAAGTCTTTCCTTTTACTTCTGGTCAGCAACCTGCCCATAGGCTTTTTCGTACAGGTCCTTGTTGAATGCTTTGGCGGCGTCAACCAGTGGTTTGTAAGGAATGTCTGCGACCGTCACAAAGCCAATCGGGTAATTTTCTCCATCGTGCGGCCGACCGGTAACCGGCGAGTCCAGATACTGGAACCAGTGAGCGCCGACGAAATACGGGTTCTCGATGACGGACTGCATATAAGCCGTATACATCGCGGCTCGATCCTGCTGGTCGGCTGCGTGAATGATTCCCGAATGGAAGTAGCCGGTATCATTCGAACCCATATGCCATTCGCCAATGATGCTGGGCTTGTCGACGTGCGGGAGAAAGTCCCAAACCCGTTTGCCCAGCTGCTCGTGGTAAAAGTTGTAGCTCATCATGTCGCAGTACTTTGACGCCGCCTGGCGACTTTCGGCGGTCAATGCCCACGGAGCCATTCGGCAACCGAGATACATATGGTTCGGCATCACCTCAGCCAGCGCGTCATGGACGATGCGGAAGTATCCATCGCAGTACATCTGGGAAAGCTCAGAAAAGTCGTTGAGCATCTCCGGATCTTCATACTTTTCCTGCCTGGGAAAACCGGCAGCGAACGCATCCCACGATTCGACGTCTGTCCCCCACGCTTCATTAAGTTTGGCGGAGTCGCCGTATTTCGATTTCAGCTTTTCGACCCAGGCCGCTTTTAATGGCGACTCAGACGCATTCAGCGCCAAGCCGTTAATGACAATTCCGAAGCGGTGAGAGGGCGAATTCATATTCCCCCACGACTTTTCATTGTCGACAAAGACACCAACGCACCACGGATTGTTTTGCACTTCATCAGCGATGACCTTCACTGTCGCCTTGGCACGGCGCTCGAACTCAGGATCAAACACATCGGGCATCGGACCCCAGTAGTCGTGACCGGAACTGACGGTTTTGAATTCGCCAATGATCCAGCCGTTGGCGAAATACGGCAGCCGATTCATCTGGTAATACGAAGCGTCCGTCCAGTTGCCGGTGCAGGTAAAGCCCCAATCCTTGAATCGCTTGATAGTGATGTCTCGCCAGTTTGCCATGATCTCATCGTTGGTCTTGCCTCCATATTTGCGTTCGAGGTTCGCACGATAAAAAGTGAACACCTCACCGTGTCGAATCGGACCGATGTGTGCTTCGCGGCGGTAACCATAGTGCTTTGCCAGCGGGTCGCTGTATTCAGGCAGCCACGTAAAGAACTTTCGGCGTTCCGGGTAAGCCACGTGAGCCGTTGCCCGGGCTTCATCCGACGATGGCTTGATGTCGAGCGAGTCTTCGGGGGTGACGTCTTCTGGATCGCGGTAGCGGACTGAATCATCACGAAAATCTACGCCCGTAAAAGTCGACGTATTCGACATGCGTACGTTCGCGATCCCGGTCGCGTAGTAGAGGTAGCCGTCTGGATCGACCATCGTCCAACGATCGCCAATCTTTTCAGTACGGAAAAAGCCAGTCGCCTTGAGCTTGGGGCCTTTTTTCCACCCGCCATATTGGCTGCGATCATCCGACCAGCCGCCTGCATTCAATTCGGCAAGCTCCGCCTCAGTGCGACGTTGCAGGTCCTCGGCGTCTTTGACTTTGCCATCAAAATCGACAGCCGTACTTTGACCAAACTCATCGACGAGTTTCTCGTAGTAGTTTTCCTTTACGGGTGGATTGGTGACGAACTTCAGGTTATCGAACACCAATACGTCCGGATCGGCACCGTCACGAACAAAAAACTCAATCAACTTGATCTTCGAACAGTCGCCTTTCTGTTTCAGGCCGGCAACGACCATCTTCGTGCCAACGCCCTCGAGCGATTGCGGGTCTTCGCGAAGTCCCCGGTCGGTATCCACATATTCACCAACGAGTTCGAAGTAGTAAGTCGTCGGTCCGCCTTTGGGAACGCAGATCATGCGGTTCAAATGGACTCCGTCGTTGGCTGTGATCCGGCAATAAAGCACGATCGACGAAGGGCCCGTGTTCGTTGCGTCGAAAGACAGTCGATATGCTTTCAACCCACTGCAATCCCACGGCTCTTTCGCCTGGAACTTGATGCTCGAGAAACCCCGATCTACCGGAAATGCGACTTGCAATGCGCGACTGCCTTCGGTCACGCCATCGCCAGTTACCAGGCTGACCTCAACACCGTCGACTCCGACGGAATCGTCGATCGCATCCATCTCAAAGGAATGGACCGCGATTGAATCTTCGCCGTATGTCACGTTGGCGGTGATCGCGGCAAGGAGTAACAGGAAGCCAAAAGAAACAGTTCGTTTGCGGGTAGAGTTGTTTGCCATTTTTGCCTTCGATACTGAAATTGACCGGTTCTCGCGCGTGTTCGCCAAGTTGGCGAGATACGTGGAGTCGCTGTTTTTTACGGCTGAAATTCAGAGGGCCAGCTTGCGAGTTCCACAGAGCGTTTTCGGGATTCTATCTGATCCACTTTCGAGTTTCCACTGCCGATGAGGTGACGTCATCGGTTTAGAGCAATTCTGAGGTTATCGTTCGCCAATGTAGTCAAGTCCTGCAATTGAACGCGCCGCCTTGACACAATTGGCAGAACTATTGGCAATCGCGCGGCTTCGTTCATCACCATTGCTTCGGCGAGCGGGAAGGTCTTGCTGGAGACGATTTATTGCCGCCGTTTGCCTGACTTCGGTCGCTCGCCCCAAGCAACCCTCCTCCGACGCAGTGGTGTCATGCGAAGAATGAGCAGGGCATACCACGTGTCGCCTGAGGAGGGTCGGAGCCTTAGCGACGGGGAGGAGCGGCCATACGCGTCGATGTATCTGCAACTGTTCAGGTCCGTTCTGGGCAACGTAAAATCCGCTGCAAGGCCAACTTTACAACACCACAGCGTCAACCTGAAACAGGCACGAAAAACGTAACCGTTCACGGATATTTACGTCTCCCCGGGTTCGAGAGGGTCAGGCACAAATTTTCGGCGTTCGTCCGCAAAGCGATATAAGTCAGTTTGCCGCCGAAAAAATTGAGCCAGACCCTTGCCCGCATGAACGGTTACCAAAAAACAGCCTCGCCCGGAGAGGACGAGGCTGCAAATCACGAACACAGTCGCGACTGGATGGATTCCTGATCTACAAAGCTATGCTTCGTTACCGTCGTCCTCGACGGGAGCATTGCGTTTGTGAAGCTGATCAATTCGCTTCATCATCTCTTCCATTTGTCGATTCATTTCGTCGAATCGCTCATTCATTCGTGGCCACGGCACGTCAATGTTCAGATCATCGATGTTTGGAATCTCCTTGAAGTGTTCCTTCATCTGCTTTTGAATGATTGCCTCGATGCCTCCGTTACCGAGATCTTTCATCTCAATCTGAAGGCTGTTGTCCTTGAGCATCGACTCGACTTCGCCACGAGCATCCTCTGGCAGCATGTCAAGCTTGCCCTCGGTTGTCTCCCAGCTGGACTTTCCTTGCTTGACTTTGACCTTTGCAGGACCAGCACCATCGCGCTCAACACTGATTTCCATGCCATTAGCCAGGATCTTTGACTGACTCAGACTCTGATGCATCTGGATACCGGGGCCGAGAAACTTGAACTTCAAATTCTGCTGGCCACGTGGCTGCGCGCCGTTTTCCAGCTTCTTGATCCAGCCCCTGATGTTGTCGAGGTCGCCCAGCTTCTCTCCGTCAAACTTGATCTGTGGCGCCTGATTCGCCACGCGATACTCCCACGGACGCTCGACGGCTGTCACCATCTTCGTGACCTCGTCACCATGATGCATCCACTTCATTTCGATCGGTTTGTCACCGGCAGCCGCCACTGCAGCAACCAGGTCTTCGAGGGTGCCGAGCTTTCGGTCTCCCGCGCTGACGAGGATGTCATGCTTTTCAATTCCGACGTCAAACGCCGGGCTTGCCGGCATTACCTGCCGTACGAGTAGCCCGATTCCCTGAGGAAGATCCACGTGAGCCCGAAGAGCATCGTCGACAGGATCGCATCCGACTCCAATCCACTTCGCACCTGTCGCGGGCGCGGCACCTGTATCATCAATGAGCGCCTGACCATCCACCTGAATGCCCGGCGCATCATCGCCAAGCTCGTCGACTTCGACGCGTGCATCCTGAGCCCACGCCGCAGCCGCGATACCAACGCACACTGCCGATTTTAGAAATGCATGTTTCAACATTGAAAAATGACTCCGTAGATAGAACTGCAATAAACGTATTTAACAAAACTAACCGACGCCCCCGTTCGGGAGATCGAATTTTCGCTCCGGGCTTTTGAACCGGCTTTCCAAATCAAACCTGGTGCATTGCGACATCTTAATTTCAGGGTAGTGGACGAGGAAACGAGTCCGTTTTTTGCGTATATCTCACGGGACTCGTGGCCTCTTCCACTACAGCTAACCCTAACTCTGAGTTGTCACGCAGTACTAGTAGGAAAGCTGTTCAGCTGGAACGAATTTGACTTCTTCGTAGGGAATGACGAACTGCCGCCCGTCACTGGTTCGTACGGGTATCCAGCCGCGTTCCGATTGAACCTCGGCTCCAAGGTTCCGAAATGACTGTTGCACGGAACGCGGAACCAGTCCACCTCGATCCCAAAAATTCTGATCTTGAACGAAAACCGTGCTTGCACCGTCCGCCGTTTGCCTGTTTCCGGCATTTCTAAGCCCGTGATCAGCCACTCGGGGCTGTCTCGGCGTATTGGCGAATAGTTGGCCCGTCTCTTGTCGCCCTGCTGGCACGGAACCATCACCAGCCAACGGGACAGCCGCAGGTAAACCCTCCGGCCCGCCGCCACTCACACCGGCATCCTCCCATGGACTGCCGACTTGCATGCCAACAAAGAAAGCCACGGCCAAACCAGCCGCCAACATCCAGAACGATTGCGTTGGAGCACTTCTGCGCTCATTGCCATTGCCATTGCCATTGCCTCTGAGCTGAACCATCGGCCGTTGATCTTCTTCGCGATCGCCGCTCTGGACATTCTGTGAACCAGGCGAAGTACCAGCTTCGGTATCACCTGCCAAAGCACGGCCCATGCCCAGATCTCCGGCAATGCCTGGGGATGAATCTGCAAACGCGGCACGCAACGCCTGGTCTTCCAGAAACATCAATGCACATCGACGCCAATCATCAACATCCGAGCGCGCATCCAGTTGTTGAAGCAGCTCACGTCGTCTTGTTCGACTTAATTCACCGTCCACCAGCGCCATGAGCGCGCGATCGGGGACAGGCGAGAACTCTCCATCGTTTGTATCTTCTTTTTGGTAGTTCATTTCAAAAATCCGCAATGACCATTCACAAATGTGTGAACTGCCTTGTTCTACATCACATAAACATCCGACTTGACCAAAGCATCCCTCAACCGGTTTCGTGCGCGATACAGTCGGGCTTCGACCGCGCTCTGGCTGATCCCAAGGTGCTCGACAAGGTCCCGGTAACTCCACCCCTGCTCGTACTTCAACAGTAGAATTTCACGATCGCGTCGATGCAATCCGGCAATCGCCGTTTGAATCTTTGTTGCATTCTCTTCTGCGATCAGCCAATCCAGCGGACTTGCCTCTCTCGAATCGGACTCCTGCGGCTGAAGCTTCTCTGCGTAGCGATCCACGAGACCGCGGCGACGACCAGCGGTTCGCCGATACATCAGCGTCTTTCTAACGGCGACTTGATACAGCCACGCACCGGCTCGTTCAACGGGAAGATCCCCCGGAGCCGACTTGACCGCCGCCATCGCGACATCCTGCAGCACCTCGTCAACCGCTTGCGGCTCACCGACTCGAGCCCGTATCACAGAGCGCAGCCACGAACCGTGCTTCTTCATTTCGCACGCCCAATCGATCGTCGAAGAAGGCACGAAGCCGTTTCGATCGTCAATTTGAGGTCCGGTCGAATTATCCACCGTTCTTGCCATGGCTATAGATTAGTTGCCGTCACAC
>CALHZT010000160.1 GCA_938040995.1 uncultured Pirellulaceae bacterium
GGAAGCGAAGGAGGCTGAGCGATTAGAAGCCGAGCGATTAGAAGCCGAGCGCGAAGAAGCTGAGCGTGCGGCTGCTGAAGAGGCATCCGAGAACTCGAGTGAGACAGCCGAGTGTGAGGAAGCTGAATGTGAGACAGCTGAATGTGAGACAGCTGAGTGTGAGGCCGAGGATGTAGTTGCGGAAGGATTGGAGTCTGAAGAACAACAGGAGCCTCCGGTTGCTGCCATCATCAACCAGTGCCAAGCTGAGCGGGCCGAAGCTGAGCGGCAGGAAGAGGAGCGTCTTGCGGCGGAACGAGACGAAGCCGACCGACTAGAAGCCGAGCGGCTCGCCGCGGAACAAGCTGCCCGTTTGAAAGCAGAACGTCTGGCGGCTGAGCAAGCTGAAGCTGACCGATTGGCGGCTGAGCAAGCTGAAGCCGAGCGTCTTGCGGCAGAACAAGCGGAAGCAGAGCGTTTGGAAGCTGAGCAAGCCGAAGCTGAGCGTCTGGAAGCAGAGCGTCTGGAAGCAGAGCGTCTGGAAGCAGAGCAAGCCGAAGCAGAGCGTTTGGCAGCTGAGAAGGCTGAGGCAGATCGCCTGGAGACAGAGCGGTTGGAAGCCGAGCGGAAGGCTGCCGAAGAAGCAAAACAGGCTGAAGCTGAGCAGCAAGCCGAAGCAGACCGTCGTGCGGCGGAACAGGCTGAGGTGGAGCTAGTAGAGGCTCAGCGACTCGCCCGGGAAGAGGCTGAACTCGAAGTGGCAGAAGCCAGTGTCGAGTCGGAGATCCAGGAAGATATCGCGAGCCTTGCCGACGAAGTTCAAGAGGCTGCATCGGGACCTGCTGTCGTTGCGACTGCTGCGATTGCAGCTACTGCGTCGGCAGTTGTTGCCCAGGACGATGCACCCGTTGATGACGACTCGACTGAAGAAGTCGTCGAGATGGCCTCGGGTGACAAACCCCTGGTAATGGCGGTGGATGACAGTCCAACCATCCGCAAATTGTTGACGATGACATTGACGCGTGAGGGCTTTGATGTCATCACGGCAGCCGACGGAATTGATGCTCTCAAGCTTCTCTCAGAGCATGTCCCGGACATTATTCTCTCCGACATCAACATGCCGCGCCTCGACGGTTACAAGTTCTGCAAGTTCGTGAAGAAGCATAATCGCACGAAGCATATTCCCGTCATCATGCTATCCGGCAAAGACGGAGTTTTCGACAAGCTTCGCGGCAAAATGTCAGGTTGTGGTGATTACATTACCAAGCCGTTTGAGTCCAGCGAACTGGTCAAGAAAGTGCGTTCCATGACAGGTGCCCTTGTCAGCTAACGTCCCCTCTCCCAGCGAAAAACCATGAACGATCCGAATCAAACTACTGTTCAGCAAGTGCCTACGCTCGATGTAGATGTTGAGCAGGGCTGCATCGATCTCATTGCCAAAATGGAAGCATCTGTTTCCGCAGCGCGCGAATCGACGACAGGTGCCCACCTCGAGGAATCAGCGGAGAGCTGTGACAAGTTGCTCAATTCGCTGCTGGATTTCAGTGAAGAGTTTTTGCAAGGGTCCGATGCTGAAGAGGTCAAAGCCGCCATTCTCGCGGCTGCCTATGCAAAATCGGCTCACAAGGAAGTGCTCGACAATCGCCCCTGGACTTCTGCGATTAAGGGAATGTTTGGTGGTTCCGAAAAGGATGAGAACGTTCTGGGGACGCATCGCCAGCTGAAGAAAACGCTCATGGATGCCTGCGCCATCACGCTGCAAAAGGCGATTGTCGGAGTTGGAACGGAGTCGGACGCTGGAAAGATGATTGACCAAAGTGCGGCAGAATTGATGTCCGAGTTTACGCAGCATTGGTAACGACGAAGAAACCGTTTCTTGTTGCTCCCCAATAACCTGGTATCTCGATGGCAGATCGACAAAAAATACTCGTAGTTGAAGACAGTCCGACGACTCGCCGGCAAATCACGGATTTGCTGGAGCACGAGGGCTATGACGTGATTACCGCCGGTGATGGAGAGCAGGCGTTGGCGTTGGTCAAAGAACACCATCCTGAGTTAGTGGTTCTGGATATCGTTCTCCCCAAGAAGAACGGATACCAGGTTTGTCGAAACATCAAGGCAGATCCGGACCTCGCCATTCAGGTGCTCATGGTTACCGCCAAGGATCAGGAGAAGGATCGTGTCTGGGGCCATCGTCAGGGAGCCGACTTTTATCTCTCAAAGCCAATTGATCCAGCTCGACTTATTGAAGCGGTAAAGCAGCTAGTCCATTGTGATACGGAATCCTCACCGCTGCTCGAAACAAACTAAATCAGAGTTCAAAATGACAGACAATCCCCAACTTCCTCAGGTGGACGATCCACTCAAGGCGGACGTGCAGGAAGCACTACTGGCTGCTTTTGGCGAAGAGGCTATCGACTGGCTTGACGACGACGACGGCGATATGGAATCCCAGTTGGTGGAAGAGTCGCTCGGTTCGGAAGATTCACAGCCGATGGACCAGCTGAGTGCTTTGCTGGAAAAGCTCAGCAGCGCAGTGGAGGACGGACTGTCACCCGGAGCGTTGGGTGATGTTGAAGCGGTTGACGAAGGCACGGAAGAGTCGCAACAGGACGTTGGTCCCCGTCATGTCGTTTTTCAGGTTGGCGATCAACTTTACGCGCTTCCACTGGACGGAGTGCTTGAAATTGATCGCTGCGGAAAAGTTACCACACTGCCAAGGACCCCTTCGTGGTTGCGAGGCGTGACCAATTTGCGTGGTCAAATCCTGTCGGTTACAGATTTTCGTAGCCTGCTCGAGCTGACTTCTGACCGACAAAGTGTCGGCGAAAAAATCATTGTTGTCCAAAGTGAGCGTCATGACGCGCGCACGGCTCTGGTAGTGGACCGGGTACTTGGTATCCGGAACCTGAGCGGTGAACGCGGACCTCTCGAAGGACTTTCTGACCGGGTTGTTGACTTTGCCAGCAGCCTCTCCGTCAGTGATCAGGCGACGACCGTTCTGATCGATCCGGATTTGCTACTCGGTTGCGATGAACTGAGATCATTCGCAGTCGAATAGTTTAGTTTGGCTGGCGGTAGCCAGCGTTATTCACATACCAGTTAGGAAGGTACCTCCCAATGGCCAATAATCGTCTGGGTAACAACCCCGTCGTGCAATTCTTTTCGAAGAGTATTGCCCGAAAACTCTACTCGCTCCTCTTCGTCATTGGTGTTATTCCAATGGCGGTGGTTGCGTATTCGATGTACCAGTCGGCGTATCACGGTATTGAAACCAAGTCACTCGATCAGTTGGAAGCGATCAAGACGGTTAAGGCGAAGCAGGTGGAAGACTACTTCGGTTTCATCGAAAGTCAGATCAAGACCTTCACCAACAACCGGATGATCGTCGACGCCATGAAGCAGTTCCCGGAAGCTGAAAGAACAGCCCGGGAAGAGGCAGAGGTAACTGACGACGAGCTGAAGACTATGAAGCGGGATCTTCAGGAGTACTACTCCGGGCAGTTTGGTGCAGAGTATGCCAAGATTAACCCTGGTAAAACGGCTCCATTGGCTCAGCAGTTCAGTCCTTTGGACAAAGACTCGCTCTATCTCCAGTACCAGTACATCGCCAACAACCCGAATCCTCTGGGTGAGAAAGAGAACCTCGACGCCGCAGATGACGGGACAACGTACAGCAAGCTGCACGAGAAATACCACCCCGTTGTTCGTAAGTATCTCCGTGAGTTTGGTTACTACGATATCTTCCTCTGTGACATCGCGACTGGTGACATTGTCTACTCCGTGTTTAAGGAATTGGACTTCACGACTTCGTTATCGAAAGGTCCATACAAGGACACGAACTTTGGTAAGGCTTTCCAGCTGGCCGCAGGTGCCAGTTCACCTGACGAAGTTTACCTGGTGGATTACGAGCACTATGTTCCATCGTACGAAGCACCGGCGAGTTTCATTGCGTGCCCGATTTTCGACGACGGCAGAAAAGTCGGCGTCGCTATCTTCCAGATGCCTATTGACCGTATCTCGAACATTATGGCGGAAAGAACCGGTCTGGGTGAATCTGGTGAAACTTACGCTGTTGGACCGGAAGGTCTGATGCGTAATGACTCGCGATTCGAAGCGGGTACCATGCTTACCAAGCAGATCGAAACCGAAGCCACCAAGAGTGCACTCTCTGGTGGAACGGGTAAGAAGATTATTGCTGATTACCGTGGTGTTCCTGTTCTTAGTTCGTGGTCTCCTATTACGATTCACAAGGGTGTCCCTGGACGCACCAATCCGATCGTCTGGGGTCTGATGTCCGAGATTGATCACGCGGAGATTAAAGAGCCTCTTGCGTTTACCAAGATTGCGGCAAACGGTATTTACTTCATTATTCTGGCCACGTTGCTTGGTGCCGCGTTGATCTGGTTTGTGGCCCGTAAGATCACCCAGCAAGCGGATTCCATTAAGGACATGCTTGGTAACATTGGTATTGGTATCTTCGATGCCCGTGCTGAAAAGATTACCGGTGACGAGCTTGGTGACGTTGCGGAAGCTCTCAATGGTATGTCCGAGACCACGCTGGCTCTGATTCAGTCGGACGAGCAGCGACAGGGTGTTCAGCAGTCGATTGAAAGTCTGATTGGTGAGATGGAGCAAATCGCTTCTGGAAACCTGGGTGTAAACGCTGAGGTGAAGGAAGACATTACCGGTTCGATCGCCGGTACGGTTAACCACATGACTGAGCAACTGCGAACGATTGTTCAGCAGGTGCAAAACGCGACTTATATGGTGACGAGCTCGGCGGATGAGATCGCCGACTCTTCGACCAAGCTGTCCGAAGAAAACGATTCTCAGGCACAACGGATTGAGAAAACATCCGGTCGAGTACTTGAGATCACTGACCAGTTCCAGGATGTGGCGAAGAAGTCCGAAGACTCGGTGGAAGTCGCCCAGAAAGCCCGTGAAACGGCGAAACGCGGTTATCAGGCTGTGTCTGATACTGTTGAAGGTATGGAACGTATTCGTGAACAGGTGCAATCCACTTCGAAACGAATTAAGCGACTTGGTGAATCATCCCAGGAAGTTGGTGAGATCGTTCAGCTGATTTCTGATATTGCTGACCGAACGTCGATTCTGGCTCTTAACGCGTCCATTCAGGCGTCGATGGCCGGTGACGCGGGACAGGGTTTTGCGGTGGTTGCGGAAGAAGTCGAGCGATTGGCTGAGCGATCCACGGACGCGACAAAGCAGGTTGCCACGCTGATTAAGGCGATTCAGACTTCGACATCGGAAGCGATGACGGATATGGAAGAGGCGACACGCGAGGTGGTTGAAGGATCGCAGCTTGCTACTCAGGCGGGTCAAACGCTGGCCGAGATTAACGAAGTTTCCCAGCAGCTGGAAACTTCCATTAAGACGGTGTCAGATTCGGCTCTCTCTCAGGCCAAAGCGGCGACGGAGATTGCAACTACGATGAACGACATTTCGTCGACTACGAAAGAGTCGGCACAGAGATCTCGTGAAGCGACGGAGCAGGTGGCATCGCTTGCTACCCTGGCTAACCAGCTTGGTGAATCGGTATCGAGGTTCCGACTTACCAATGAGGAAACTGCTGACTCTGCAGAGCCAGCCGGAGCATTCTAATTGAGGTGAATCATGCCACCCTCCATCAGGCATGGAGGGTGGTTGATTCCTTTAGATGAATGAACTTTTTCAAAATCTCAAGATTCAGGTCATCGCAGGGACTGCGATGCTGTCGCGGGTTCTGGCGGCGCTGCTGCGTCTTGTCCAGCTTGCTGAATAGCTCGAAAAGCCAACTTACAGGAAGTATCTATGTCCTCCAGTAGCAAAATCGACGTCAATGAAGTGCTTCGTCAGCTCCGTGCCAGCGGGAATGTGTTGGAGGAGTTGGTAGAGGTCTTCAGTGAAGAAGCTGAAGAGCACCTGCGAAGTATCTACGACGGTCTGGATCGCCTTCGTGTGGATGCCAATGATTCGGCGGCTCTCTCGGATGTCCGGCGATCATCCCACACTCTCAAAGGCGCAGCTGGTGCCGTCGGGATGGAGCCCATCACCAGGGTTTCGCATCGAATGGAAGACATGCTCGACTGTCTTGTGGAAACATCGCGGGGCCCAAGTGACAGCCAGCTTGAGTTGTTCCTGGCGACTGCCGATTTGATGCAGGACTTGACGACATCAGAGTTCGATTTTGATGAGGCGGCAGAAACGTTGCTTGGTGTTTACCAGGAATACGACGCGCAAATGGAAATGCTTGCTTCCGATGCACCATCGGCTGACGATGAAGAAGCCTCGACTGCCGCTGCTGCGGACGACGAAGTCCCGGTCGCAGAAGAGCCAGACGAAGTTGCCGAAGAACTTGCAGAAGAAGCCGCCGAAGAAGTGACTGTTGCCGAACCAGTCGCTGAAGGGATTTCCGAAGCCGACCTTGATGAGATTCGTCGTCAGGTGAGCACCGGATCAAAAATGGACCCTACGCTCGTCGAAGTCTTCAGCGAAGAAGCCGAAGAACACATGCGTTCGATCTACGACGGGCTTTCGCGAATCAAGAAGGACCAGGGTGACTGGGCCGCAATGGCGGACATTCGACGTGCGTCTCACACCTTGAAGGGTGCCGCTGGTGCCGTTGGTGCCGAGGCAGTGACCCGACTGTCGCACCGCATGGAAGATTTGCTGGATCGACTGACGGAAACAACCACGAAGCCCGGCGAGTCACAGGTCGACCTCCTGTTGTCGACGGCTGACCGTTTGCAGGATCTGACGACTGCGTCGTTTGACACCGAGGAAATTGTGGCTTCGCTCGGCGGGATTTACCGGCGATACGAAGAAGAGCTGGGATCAGACGATTCGCGGGCAGCTGCTCTTGCCGCTCTCGCAAAGTCGGCCGAAGCGGCGAGCACCACAGAAGAGGAAAAAGCGCCTGCTGCCGAGCCAAAACCGGAAAAGAAGAAGCCAGCTGCGAAGAAGCAATCGACTCTCGCACCGAATCAGTTCCTTCGTGTTCCGATCGAACGACTGGATGGCCTTGTCGCTCTTGTCGGTGAAATGATTGTGACTCGCTCCGCGTTCAACCAGCGGCTGGTCGACTTTGAGAATCGCATCGACGATATGGCGACTTCTCTGGAGCGACTCCGTGGCGTGGCCAATGAAGTCGAGACCCAATACAGTGTCGAAGCGCTTCAGCGTGGCGGCCGTAGAGGTGTTGGCACGAACCGGCTAAAGGCCGCGTTCGACGAAGCGGGTTATGAAAATCTCGACTCACTCGAGTTCGACCGGTACACCGATTTTCACTTGTTGGCTCGTTCGCTTTCCGAAGCGACGAATGACGTGAGTGTTGTCGCCAGTGAGCTGCGAAACCTCCACGGCGACTTTGATTCGCTTCTGGGTCGTCAGCAGCGTTTTAACCGCGATGCCCAGGCAAATCTCATGCAGATTCGCATGGTTCCAATGGACAACATCACGAACCGACTTGAGAGAACTGTACGAAGCGTCTCCAACAAGCTCGGCAAGAAGGTTGATCTCGTTATCAAGGGAGAGTCAACCGAGCTGGACAAGACTGTGTTGGAAGAGATCACCGATCCACTTCTGCACCTTATTCGTAACGGTCTCGATCACGGGATTGAGAATCCCGAAGATCGCAAAGCCGCCGGCAAGCCGGAACGGTCCCAGTTGATTGTGGAAGCACTCAATCAGGGCACGGAAGTCACCATTCGTGTTATCGACGATGGTCGCGGCATCGATCTTGAGAAAGTACGAACCAAAGCTCTTGAGCGTGGCCTTGTTGCGGAAGATCAGACTCTTTCGAAAGAAGAGATGCACTCGTTGATCTTCCTGCCTGGTTTCAGCACGGCAGAATCGTTGACGGATGTTTCCGGTCGCGGAGTCGGTATGGACGTCGTTCGCGACGCGGTCCAGCGACTGAAGGGGACGATCAATCTGAACAGCGAGCCAGGTCAGGGTTCGACATTCACAATTCACCTGCCGACTTCACTGGCCGTGACTCGCGCGTTGCTTGTGGAATCGAACGGGCACGATTTTGCAATTCCCATGCAGGCGATTCAGCAAACCATGCGACTGGATCCGAATCAGGTCTCGATGGTCGGCAAGACTCCGATGATTAACCTTGGAGATCGAACGGTCATGCTGAAGGGGATGGCAAGTCACCTGCAAATGAAAACAGAAGATGACGAGTTCAAGGTGGCAAGCCCGTTGCTTATTATCCGTACCGGTGATGATGAAGTCGCCATTACCGTGGACGCGGTGAATGGTGGTCAGGATATCGTGGTGAAGACGCTTGGCGACCACCTTCGGAATGTGCCCGGCTACATTGGCGCGACCGTTTCCGGTGATGGAACGGTGATTCCAATTGTTGACCCGTCAGATCTTTGTGGCCAACAGACTGGAGCCGCCGGTATTAGCTGGCAAGGCTCGAGCGAGGGTGCGGCGATGGCTTCGCGAAACACCGCGATGGTCATTGATGATTCCCTGTCGGTTCGAAGAGTTACAACAAACCTGCTGCGAACCAATGGTTGGGCTGTGATCGATGCGAAAGACGGCGTCGATGCACTCGAGAAGTTGTCGGTCGCGGCGACGCCTCCAGATGTCTTCCTGTGCGATATGGAAATGCCACGCATGGACGGGTTGGAGCTTGTAAGTCGTATTCGCAGCCAGCCGGAGTTCGCGACGACGCCAATCATTATGGTGACCTCGCGAGCCGCAGAGAAGCATCGAAAGTTGGGTAAAGAAGCCGGTGCCGATGAGCATGTAGTAAAGCCGTTCAACGATGAACAGCTGATCGGCATGATCAACCGCATGGTGAATGAACACCGAGAAGTTGTCGTTGCATAGCTGGATGATATGCACTGTGATTCCCTTTGAACGGAGTGAGTACAGCAGGAATTTTTAAGAGTTTCAAATACGCGGCAGCTTTGGATTTCCAAATCGTTGCCCGAGGATTTCGATATGACTACAACGACAACAACAACTTCGGCCACGGACGTGGCGCCGTTGCAGTCGGATAATACGCAGACGCTTGTTTCCGTAGTGGCTGGCGGACATGAACTGGTGATGAAAACAGATCACCTGGTTGGTGTCTATCAGCTTTCGCGAGAGCAGTTGGAATCCGTGGATACTGGCAGTATTGAGACGCCGCAAGGCAATCTTCCTGTCGTAGAGCTGTCCAAAGTTGCTAACGAGTGCCTTGGACTCAAGCCGCAGGGTGATGCGACTGAGCGTGCCCTGGTTACGATTCAGTACGATGACAAGGTTTCGATGCTGAGGGCGGAACAGGTGTCGCGCCCGATGTTCATTCCCAATGCCCAGTTTCACGAACTGCCGCACATCGCACATCCAAATGACACCGGGAATCTGGTCAAGTACCTGGCAAACATCCGTCCCGAATCAACGGATCCCAATCAGGCGCTCCGGATGCTCTTTGATCCGCTGGTTGCATTGAGGCTTGGGAAGTCGGATGAAATTCTGGGAACCGGATCCGGCGAGACCGTCGGGAAGTCATTCAGTCGTGGCATGGGCCGTGAAGGACTCTCCAATTCGAATCGCAATCAGTTGCTGGCGTTTGTACCGGAAGACTTTGCCCGCGATTCTCTCGACTTTGTCTTTTGCCTGCCGCTTTCGGCTGTTGCAGAAGTTGTAAAGTCGCAACAGGTTTTGGAAATGCCCATCAACTCGCCGCTCTTCGCCGGCTACATTCTGTGGCGAGAGATTCCGGTCCCTGTGGTCCGGCTTGGTGCAGCGTTTGGGTCCAGTACAGCGGAGGTGTCGCGAAGTTCCAGCCGACGTGTCGTGATCGCCCGAATTGCCGGCAACCGCTACGTTGCGTTCAATACTGAGGCACAGATGCAGTCGATGAAGGTGCCGACTTCGATTCCGCATCCGATTGACGATTCGCTACCGTGCGTTGGCGCTTTCAAGACAGAATACTCCACGCTTGTGATTCCGGATCTTGCCCAGATCCTTGACGGTGGCAAGTAGAAGCGTCCTGGCGACAGAATGCGACAGAACGCGGTGGAACGGTGGGACCTGTTGCGAATCAGATCCAGAGGTTCAGTCGTCCATCCAGCATGCCCGGAATTCTCTTTTCGATGGTATTTCGTATTTGCCGCGGGTGGTATCTCGTACTGAAGTGCCCGGCAATGACGACCTGATTCTGGAACTTTTCCTGTCGTTCAACAATGTCGTTCAGGTGAATGTGCCCCATCTTCTTGATTAGCTGACCGCGATGTTCCGGAAGTACGAAAGTGATTTCGAGGATCAGGATTTCCGCTTCATACATTTCAGGATGAGCATCGAGCCCTCCGATCGTGCTGTCGCCGAGATAGGCGACTTTGGGAGTGCGTCGTTCTTCGCTGACTTCGGCACCGGACTTGCGCACGTCGCGGATCTCTTCACCGGACAGTCCCGCGTACTCCGGTTTCAACTTTTTTCGCCGTTCCCACACGGTATACCCGACCGCCGGAATGGTGTGTTGCATCTTGTGGACAGTTACCGCCAGTTCTCGCGACAGCAAAATTTCCTGTCCGGGTTCGACCGGTACGAGTTCGCAAGGAAGTCGTCCGCGATCAAGTCGCCGAAACGAATCGAGCATCTGCTGAATCGCATCTCTGGATTTGGCAGGAACATAGATGGTTGGTGGCTCCATCTTCATCATGCGTCGTCGTGCGACATAGACGGGAAGCGCCGCGATATGATCCAGATGCGTGTGGGAGATGAACCAGTTGGGCGTCCCCATGAAGTCCCACGGTTGCGCCCCGAGATCAAAGCCCAGTCGCATTTCGGGTACACGCCAGTAAGACTGTACGGCCGCTCGCGAATAGCCTTCGATCGTCAGGCCATTGTGCTTCAATGTCTTGATGGGAACGTTGTGGAGCATATTGCTGAGCGGTGCTGGTGAAGCGGTTCGAGGAGGCCCGAGTTTAGCGGGTTCGGCTTGCATTGCTAAGGCTGGAGAGCCTGTCTGCTGCCTGGGTCGATCGCAGTAGTGGGCGATCCGGGAATCTGGACAAATGAAACAGCGAGAGGATCGCGAAAAAAGAGTGATGCTAACCTGCTTGAGCAGTAAACTCCTGCTCGCCTGCCAGATCGAGCGAAGGCGCGAACTCTTCTCCGCGTCGAAGCCAGATCTCACCGTCCGGTGTCGGTTGTTCGGCTTCGACACTGTGGTGACGTACAAGTTCCAGGACAGCGAGGAAGACACCAATGACTCGCGACTTGTTCATATCGGTCGCAAGCATCTGAGTCAGGCTGGCCCGGCCCTCGTTGGCAAGCACGCCGTGAATGTTCTGCATGTGAGTCTGAATCGGCGTATCGTCATACACGATATTTGATTCTTGTGGTTTGTCGTTCAACTCAAGCACGCGACCGAGGGCACTCACCAGATCCCAGAGTTCGACTTCGCGGATTGGCTGCTCGGAAGGACTCACCGTGCGTGGCGGCAGATCATTCGCCTGACGCGAATAGGTTTGTTGAAACTGTCGACCGCGTTCCTCGAGAATGCTCGCCGCGTCCTTGAACTTTTTGTATTCAAGCAGTCGTTGGACGAGTCCTTCTCGCGGATCTTCCCACGGCTCTTCTTCTTCCTCGACTTTGGGGAGAACGAATCGTGATTTGATCTCGATCAGTATGCTGGCCATTTCCACAAAGTCGCCGACCGCATCAAAGTCGAGTTTTTCCAGAACCGCGATGTACCCGAGGTAGTCGTTCGTGAACTTCGCAATGGGGATATCGGTGATCGTGACCTCGTGCTTGCGTACGAGGTAAAGCAGGAGGTCGAGAGGACCTCGATACAGATCGACTTCAACGCGGAACGACATGGATTGGGTAAGTTCAGGCAGGGCCAATGGTCAACGGAATTCAGAACATCATTTTACCGCGATCCGTACGGCTGAGGTGGAAACGGGGGTTCAAAAATCTGCCATTCCGGCTGAATTTCTGTTGGAATCGCGGCCTCGATTCGCGATTGCCCGCATAGTTCGCCTCATCTGCCGGGTCGAATGCGAGTTGTACCCTTTCTGCGCCGCTGTGGTGCTTTCCTGGGATTCAAACTGCCAGACAGTTGTTTCTCGCCGGGTTCTTGCCATTTTTTACCGTCAATTGGCAATAGCTGGCCCGGCGGGCCGAAGAACGGGTGGTGAGTGGTTTTTGAACTAAACGGCATTGCGCGTTAACATGGAGGTCGCCAACAGGTGGCAGGTGATGGACTTCATCGCATGCTTACCTATTGTTTGTCACGGACTCAGACGCGAATCGAATGTCGGAACAGGTCACGAGGTTCGCAAGTTAAGGCAGCGTCATGTCGTCGATGACATTTCCTTGCCTACGCTACAATTCTACAACCGGCTGATTGCAATCGTTCGATTGTCGTCGGCCTAATTGGTGGGAGATGGCGGTCGTGATTGAAATCAAGCACAAAGAATCGGGCGAAGTTCTTCTTCAATTCGAGGTCGCTGAATTCAGCGATTGCAAATTGGCCGGCGCCCAGTTGCCGTTTGCCGATATGTCCGGTCTGGATCTTTCAGGTTGCAACTTTGGCAATTCCGACTTGCGTGGCGTCGACTTTTCGAATGCGAATCTGTCCGGGTGCAATTTTCATAGCGCCTGCCTTCGGGAGTCGAATCTTGAGAATGCCAATTTGTCAAAATCCGACATGACCGATGTAATCATGCCAGATTCGATTTTGAATGGTGCGAATCTCAAAAATGCGATCCTGCGGTACGCCAATTTGCATGCGTGCGTCATGAAAGATTCCGATCTCAGTGAGGCGGATGCGAGCATGGCAGATTTCTCCGAAGCCAACCTGCGCGGATCGAATCTGCAGGGGACGGACTTCCGCGGAACCGACTTGCGCTATGCCGATCTGACCAGGACGATCCTGACAGGAGCGAAGCTGGCAAACGCAAAGCTCGCTTGCACCAAGATGATGCGCAAAAAGGTGACGCCGGGGGCGCGGCCCGGAACCAAGTCCCGAAAATCAGGGTCCGTTGCCAGGTCTGGCGCAAAAAAGTCGACCAGCAAGCGTTCGCCATGGTGGAAGCCATGGGGCTGATTCGGGCTCGTGCCCCGCTCAGCCATCGCCTCCCGTCACCATTCTTCAGCCACCAGTCGCCAGCCACCAGTCGCCAGCATAACCGCGGCTTATACAGTGGTCCGGTTTGCCCGGATGCGCTTTCGATTGCGTGTCACTATTCCGGCGGATAAACTGCAGGGTTTGTCATCGTCGCCGGACGTGAGTATCAGGGCCACAGGGGCAAGATACTCCCGGCAGTTTTTTCGCAGGTGGAGAATCCATGCGTCACGTACTGTCCGCCATCGTTCAGAATGTTCCAGGTGTGCTCGCGCATATTTCTGGCATGCTGGCCTCACGTGGTTACAACATTGATTCACTGGCAGTCGGCGAGACGGAAATCCCGCGACTGTCCCGCATGACATTTGTCGTGGTGGGTGATGAGCGTGTGCTGGATCAGGTCCGCAAGCAGCTTGAAAAAATTGTCACCGTCGTGCGAGTCGAAGACATCAGTTCGCAGGACTATGTGGAACGCGACTTGATGCTGTTAAAAGTCGCGTGTGAGCCCGGTCCGACTCGAAGTGAGATTCGGGAGCTTGTCGACATTTTTCGTGGCCGCATCGTCGATGTCGGCCCAGCACAAATGATGATCGAGATCTCGGGGCGCGAAAGCAAAATCGAAGCCTTCATTGAGCGAATGCGACCCTTCGGCATCAAAGAGTTGGTGCGAACCGGCCGAATCGCCATGGTTCGCAGCGAAAGCAATCCTGGCGTGACGGCTCATCGACCCCCACTCAAGACAGCAGGCGTACCGTTACGCGAAGCCCAGTAACTCTGCGGCATTTTTCAACATCACACAACAATTACAACGAAGAATTTCGGAGGCGAGTCACTTGGCCGCAACCATTTACTACGAAGACGACGCAGACCTGGCAAATCTCAACGATGTTACCATCGCCATTCTTGGCTATGGATCCCAGGGGCATGCCCACGCCCAGAACCTTCGAGACAGCGGTTGCAATGTCATCGTTGGTCAACGTCCGGGAAGCGCCAACTACGACCTTGCCGTGAAGCACGGTTTTGAACCCATGTCGGTCGCAGACGCGGTTCAAAAAGCCGACATGATCAACATGCTGCTCCCGGACGAAGTTCAGGGCGACGTGTTTGAAGAGCATGTCAAAGACAATCTTTCTGCCGGCAATATTCTGATGTGCTCGCACGGTTTCAATTTGCATTTTGGCTATGTAAAGCCGCCGGAAGGTGTTGAGACGCTTTTGGTCGCGCCCAAAGGACCGGGCCATCTTGTCCGTGCTGAATACGAGCGCGGAGGCGGTGTGCCTTGCCTGATCGCGCTGGGCGAAGGCGCAAGCGACGATACGTTCAACAAGGGGCTGGCGTACGCCAAAGGGATCGGTGGTACTCGTGGCGGAGTTATCAAGACTTCGATTTCCGAAGAGACGGAAACGGATCTCTTCGGTGAGCAAGTCGTTCTTTGTGGCGGCTTGAGTGAGTTGGTCAAAGCTTCGTTCGAAACGTTGGTCGAAGCCGGATACCAACCAGAGATGGCGTTCTTCGAGTGCATGCACGAGTTGAAGCTGATTGTCGATCTGATCTACCAGGGTGGACTCAGCTACATGCGGTACAGTATCTCGAATACGGCCGAGTTTGGCGATTATTCGACTGGTCCCCGCATGGTGACCGATGAAACCAAGGCCGAGATGAAGAAGGTGCTCAAGGAGATCCAGGACGGCGAATTTGCCCGCAAATGGATCGAAGAACACAAGTCTGGCGGCAAGAATTTTGCCGCAATGCGTGAACGCGACAAAGATCATGCGGTTGAGAAGGTAGGGCGTCATCTTCGCAGCATGATGTCATGGATTGATGACAAGCAGGTTTGATCGCCTGCAGAACGGGTCCGGCCCTGGACGAGAACAGGAATTGAGAGAGCGGTATGACGACAAAGCAACACATGGAAACTCTTCGTGTTTTCGAGAATCTCGAATCGGGTGACCGAATCGAGTTGAAGCACGAAGTAAAAGTCGGCTTTAAGCGGTGGCAGACAACAACGACGGGCCAGGTCGTGCGGTGTGAACGCCGTCGATTGGGGCTCCACCACGATCGGAATTTTGACGACAAGGCGTTCTCGGATCTCATTGTTCTCAAGCGGGATGATGGCGAGCTGACAACGGTGACGCTCGACGAGTATTCGATGCTGCGAATCGTCGATTGAATCCGTTTAGTGCGACCGTTGGTGAGAGAACCGCTCAGGATCGTTCGAGAAATTACTGCCTGATCTTCCTTCGTCTTTCCCGCGCAGGCGGGAATCCATTGAATCGGATTGGCTTTTTGATGCAGGGAAAGACATTGAACGTTCATACGCTTCGAGTGGGTCCCCGCGTTCGCGGGGAAGACGACCATAGGCCGTCAATTGAGTCGTCATGAGCGGAGATTCGACACTAATGGATCGAACGATCCTTAAGCACGTTTCATGTCAATGTATCGGTGGCGACCAGCCGCCGTTTTAGGTACGGCAACAAGAAGTTCTCAAATGGCCGACGCAACCTCGCGAAGCGACGATTCGACCCGGATCAAAAAGTATCTTACCGGTGGCCTGCTCGCCTCCGTTTTCTTCTGGGGCGTTTACCTGGCTGTTGGAGCGTTTCTCTTCGATCGCAGCCTCGCCAAGGGGCTCATCGTACTAGGTTGCTCGCTCGCGTTTCTGATTCTGTGGGCGATCGTGTTGAAGTCTAACAAGCCCTCAGTGCCTTCTGATCAGTCGCCGGTCGGTGCATCTGCCGGTTCCAGCTTCAATGTGATGAGTATCCTGAGCTTTGTGCTCAGTAGCGCGGCGGGTCTGATCATGCTCGGCGCCGTTTCGGGGAGATTCGCCGAAACGTTTGTTGCTGACCGACGTGTCCTGTTTTTCGCTTTCGTTGCCGCGCTGGTTAGCGCAGTGTTTGCGGTCGTCGGCCTGAGTGACGCATCGCGGGAAAGGTTGCGATCGCTGGGGTTTGTGTCGTTGTTGCTTTGCGTTGCGACACTGGTTGGTGGATTCTTCGTGCCGTCGCTGTAGATCGATAGTGGCACGGCTGTCCCCAGCCGTTTTTTTCGGATGCTTGACGGCTGGGGACAGCCGTGCCACTATCGATTAGAATTTCCATCGCAGTTCAGCGCGGACGCCGGAGATATCGGCGGCTTTTTCCCGCAGGCCATACATCGCATCGAAACGGACGAGCATGGCATAGTTGATTGGCATCTGGAATCGCGATCCGACCGCGTATTCGTCGCCATTCACGCTGTCACCAAACGACTGGAGCATGGCGGCCTCCAGAATCCATTGCCAGCGGAAACGTGGCCCAAGCAGATTGAAACCGAAAGCGCCGCCCCACGCGTCTTCACCCGTGTCCGTCAGACGCGGAAAGCCAGTCAGACCATCGGTCTCGAAGTTGATGCCCGTGTTTAGCAGTGGGCCGGCGATACCTGCCAGCGACTGCGGCCGGTCAAATCCGGCGAAGAAGTTCAGGTACGGAACGTAGTACGTTGGGTTGGACGACACGAGTGAGTTTTCAATCAGGATCAGTTGTCCGTCCGCGGTTTGCGGGCCTGCGACTGGATCCTGCCCCGCATTCAGAATCAACCGGACCGAGTTGTTGATTCGCTCAAAGAACCGTCGGGTGTGGGAGAACGTAAAGTTGTGATAACTAAGCCCCTGCCCTGTCCTGTCGTTGAGGAATGCATAGCCGACTTCGGTGTAACCGCCGTACGCTTCGATGAACGAGTTGAAGCCGTACATATCTGCCGCGTTGTCGTTGTTGCCGAATGCGCGGCTGTCGATGTCATCAAAGATGCCGAAGAAGGTGAATTCAAAATTGGTCCAGTCCAGTGCTGCGCTATTTCTCGCCGGAATGGTGAAAGCGAATCCTTCGACGGCGTCATTGATCCAGATACCGTTGGCAAACAACAGCGGGAACTTACCGACGACGAATGGCAGGTCGAACGGCGCAAACTGGTCAGTCATGCCACCCCAGATATAGCCAAGGTCGCCTTCGAAAAAGATGGTGTCGACTTCGTCATCGAACTCTTCGAAGAACTCGATACTGTTATCGTTGTCACCACGATACTCCAGCCGCGTGAACTGGTTGCCTCGGTCGAGCGGCCCCATAAAAGCGTGGATGCGTTCGGTCGCGGTCAGTCGCAGGTCGAAGTCCAGGTTCAGGCGGTTCGCCCAGACGGCCACCGGATCGCCCGCGCCGTTGTCGTTGATTCCCACGCCGGTTCGGAAGTCGCCAAAGACGTTGAATCCTGGTGTGATCAGATTCTTGTCGCCAAGGAATGAATAGGACTCGGGAACAGGTCCATTTCGGTAGATGCCTCGCCCCAGTTCGATGAGCGGTCGCTGCGAACACTGATTCCATTTTTGTTCGTAGACACCCATTTCAATGTCTGGGCGGTAAGGCAAATTTCCGTATTGTGGATCTGGTTTGAAAGCGCGATCGTCGAATGGGGCCCCGAAGTGACCGCAACCATCGTCAAACGCGAATTCTCCATAGCCGGCGTCCGGGTAAATTGTCTCGCTCTGCCCTGCGTCCGCGACGTTGTTTTCGTTCGCTCCACCGGTGCCGCCGTTGGTTGGAGCATTGTTGGTGCCTTCGCTGGCAACCGTTGGTGCCGCAGGTTCTTCGTCCGCTGGTGCCTCGTTGCTCGAATCAAAGCTCGGCGCCTCGGTGATCGGGAAGCTGCCCGTTCCGAGTAAATCTTCTCCGGGGCGCGGGATCTCGGCGACTCGAAGGTTACGGTACTCGCTCGATCTTTCGTTAGCGCCTTTGTTAGCGCGTTCGTCAGCATTCGGAAGTGGATTTCGCAAAAATGGATTCTGCTCGACTGGCGTTTCCGTGAGCTGGAAAAACGGCATCGTCATGCTCGGTGGAGCAATACTCGATGGCGTAACGTCTTCTGCCCGGATCCGCGACTTGATGGAGAAGCTTGGGATGGGCTCCTTCGGCGCGACGCGTTGTTCTTGAGCTGTACCCGCATTCGGGACGGTCGCATTCGGGGCGGTAATTGGCCTGATAGCGACTCGAAAACTTGGTAGTGCCGGTGTTCGAGGTGACGGTGCTGGATCGTGCCTGGGAGCTACCTGGAATGTTGGAATCGACGACTCGTCTGGCGGAACCAGAACCTGAAGGGAATCGGATATGGTGGAAGGATAGCTGGCGACTTGCTGTTGATCTGGAACTCGAAAGTTGCTGTTTCGATCCGACGTCGCCTGCCCGGCGGCTGATGCGCAGGTCATCAGCATGGCGATGAACGCCATTACGATAGATCGTCGGTTCTTCAGGGTCGGATTCATTGATTCGTTAGGACAGGCTTAGGGCACAAAGAACTCAAATGCCTGTTCGTGATAGTCCAGCATCCATTCATTCATGTTGCGTTCCATTTCTGGAGTCGCTTTGCAGAACCGCATAAAGTAGATCGGCTCAGCACGGCTTCGCATGCGCACCGACAGCCGGTACGCTCCGGGTTGTTTCATCAGCTTTGCCGGCACGCGGTATTTGGCTTTTCGTGTGCCTAGCGGTGGAATCGAGTGCCCTTCCATTCGAATGAAGGGCGGATGATTCATCACGGTGACCGGAAATCCGCTTTGGCGAATGAATGGCAATTGGTCAAAGTCGGTATTGATCGGCAAGTACATTTCCCGATCCGTTCCTTTCACGCCGGTGATCAGGAACTTGGTTTGCAGGTTGAATAACTGCACGTCCCTGCGGATACGCCCGGCTGCGACTTCGAGTGAGTGAACGTCCGCCACATCGCCGTTGGCATCCACGTAGCCGGATTCCCAGAGGTGTTGGCCATTGGGTCCGGTCAGCGCCACGTTCAGCCACAGTTGCGGTTGGGCGCCGAGTGAGCCGGACGGCATGTTATGTCCAGAATTGGTATTGGTGACTTCGTAGTGGAACGAAAGTGGTCGCCCGGCCCGCGGATTTTTCTCGAAGATCGGTCCTTCCAGATGCGACCCGTTTTCCATCAGGCGGTGCCGCATCTCCCGCTTCGCTTCGAGTTTGCCAAGGTTGGCTTCGACCACTTCGCGAGCGTCCATGCGGTCGTCGGCTTCTTCCCATACCTCGGGGAAGTTTGGCTTTTTGATTTTCTCATCGTCGAGCGCGTCTTCGAATTCTTTCGTGCCCCAACCGGCTCGATAGTCGAAGGACATCCATTCCCGGACCGTCCAGTCGTCGGCTTTGGGATTGAATGGGAAGATGCCGGGGTGCGCAATCGAGTATCCCGGACCATAGAACATGTGGTTCGAGTGTTTACGTTCCGGACTGATCCCGACGTCGTTTACGATCGCAACGGGACCCGTGTCGTAGCCAGCCGCCACACCCGGCTCGATGCCCATGTGACATTCCTGACAGGTAATTCCCTGCTTGCACGCTGGTGACGCGCGATACTGTGCCCAGACGACTTCGAGAGCAATTCCGGGTACGACCGCGACCTGGTGGCAGGATACGCAGAAGTGGCTGGTGCCGATTTGTTCGAAGTGAATGACCTTCCCGTGAATGTCCTGGCCAGGCCCCTTTTCGTCGCCCTCGCCCGTCTTGACCTTGTACTTGCTCTTGTTGGCAAGAACTTCTTTGAGCCCTTCGCCATATCCGAAACCGTAAACCGGTTCATGAATCGAGGCAGGAATGATTCGTCGTTCGCCGTTGACTTTGCCGTAGTTTTCGTCGACTCGATGGCACGCAATGCAGGTGACACCTTCGGTAGCCGACGGGACCGAGTCCCAGATGGAGGCTTCGCGTGGATGACCGATGGTGGTGGCGACCGGAGCATGGCACCGGTAACAGAAGTAGCTGATTGTTCCCTGCGTCAATGCATGGATTGTCTGTTCGAACTTGTGGAACATCGGCGAAATGGCAGCGTAGGCGTGGCTGGAGACGGCCCATTCGTCATAAATCTCTTCATGGCATTTGCGGCATTCCTTCGCCGAAGGAAACAATGTCTGCGAGTACAGGTCGAGGTGCGGATCAACGCCATCGGGAACGCTTGCAGTAGTGTTCGATTTCGAGGCGGATGCGTGAGGGTTCAGCTTGGGTACGTCTGGTTCGCGCGGTGCCGCCGGCGGACTCTGTTCAGTCGTCGGATAGTCCGGTTTTGCCTGCACGTTGTTTGGTGCCGGCGCTTCTTGCGCCGGGCTGGTATTCAGGTTTTGAAGCAGGTCTTCGTCATCAGCCGGCGGAGCATTCACGTCCCAATTGCCCGGACTACTGCTTGCCGGCGGAGTTACCTGTTTGGGCGACGTAGCTGGCGGTGTGACTGGCGCCTTGGCCGGTGGTATGGCTGGCGCCGTGACCCGAGGTGTGGCTGGCGCCTTGACCGGTGGTGTGATTGGCGCCGTTACTGGCGGTGTGACTGGCGCCTTGACCGGAGGTGTGGCTGGCGCTTTGACCGGTGGCTTTTTTGTATCCGGATAGGGTGTGGGAATTTCTTCCGCAGCTGGATTGGAAACGTCCTTGGAGGGCACGTTTTGAAGCAGGTCCTCTTCCGGATGAGGTCCCGTCGACTTTGCCGCGTCCAGGGGAGCTGAGTCAGCGGGAGTGTAAGTTGGCGGTGTTGGTTGGGCTTGTCCGACTGACGCGTTCGGTGGCTCGAGGTCAAACGGCTCAATTGGATCGACATTGGGCACGTCAATTGGCTCAACATCCGGAGCAGCGGGTTGGTCCTCGACTACCGAGGCGGCGGGTGGCTTGATCGTGTTTGACGACGTACCGTATTTCGCTTCGAGCGGTTTGAGGAGATCCTCTTCCGGGCTGATCGCGTTTTGATAGCGCCCCGGTTCGGGCGTCCTGGCTGGTTGAGGAAGGATCAGTTCGTCCGGGTCCGACACGAATGTCGCGCGGGTCGTGGGGCGAATTTCTGGATCTGCAACGTAGGAGAATGGATTGAGCGCGTCCGGATCGTTTTCAACGTCGGTTGTTGGAGCAATCCGCCGCGGGACCTTTGGCATGGTCCGTCCGGGCTCGGGATAGGTCTGATACTCATCCAGAGGGCTCATCACGACATTCAGGCCTTCGCCGTATGGTGTCTTTGCCAACGGTGGTTGTTTTTCCGCAGCCGGCAATCGTGAAATGCGCTTCGGTACCTGCGACGGTACCTCGCGAAGAGGTACTTGAAGCGAAGGCTCTGGTACAGGCGCGGTAGCGGTCGTTGTTGCGACATCGACGGTTGGTGTCGGCGGCTTGAACAGGCCATGCCAGATACCGAGGGTCAATGCGCTAACGCCGGCAAGGAATATCAGTGCTCTTTTGGTGTCGGGCTTCATGTTCCACTGCCGCTATCAAGGAAAGCAATGCTTGTAAACGAAACGCTCAGCGCATCGCTACAGGTAGACTTACCGTGATAATCGACACAATCGTTACATCTCTCCAGCCAAAGTGGGGACGGCAACTCACCCGAGAAACTTGCGTTGCCGCCCTACACTACATCAAAACCAACGGGTGATTCGTCATCGACGGCTCCGTTGTAATTGATGGTGACCTCATCACCGGCTTTGATTGCAATCACCGCATAGAAGTGCTTTACGTTGCCCGGCAGGTCTTCGTAAGTCGCATTCGGAGACCAGGAATGGTTGTAGAGCGAGCCGAATCCCAGTGTCAGTCCAACAGTGTCGACTGATCTCGCAAACACATAGCTTGCAATCAATGCAGTGCCTGCGGGGCTGTACAAGTCGTTGGTTGGGAACTCGAGCACTGGAGCACGTTCGATCGTGGTACCCGCGGCGATGTCGATGACAGCAAAGACGCCGAGTCCCCGGTTGGGGCTTTCCCGAATTTCGACGTACTGGGGAGCCAGAAAGCGGCTGGAGTTCGTTGCGGATTTTTTGGCCATGGAATTATGAAACGAGCAGCATCAGGCCATCGGAATCTGCATCATCAGGCTATGCAGGCCGCCGCAGCTGTGCAGGATATCCAGGCAATTGATACCAACGACGTTTCTCGTCGGGAACAGTTTGCCGATTTTCTCACACGCCGTTTGATCGGTTGGTTGTTCGAACGTAGGTACGATCACGGAATGGTTCGTCAGATAGAAGCTCGTATAAGTCGCTGGTAGGCGGATCCCATCCTGCGTTACCGGTTTGGGCATCGGTAGCGTTTCGATCTTCAATCGCTTGTCGCCGGGTAGTTTGACCCGTTGAAGGAGTTCCAGATTCTTGTGTAGCGTGCGATAGTTGGCGTCGTTGGCGTCTGTCTCCAACGCTACGGCGACGGTGTTTTCGTTGATCCACCGGGCCATCAAATCGACGTGCCCGCCAGTTTCATCGCCGGCGATTCCATTGGGCAGCCAGATGACCGTTTCTGCACCGAGCATCGAGGAAAGTCGCTCTTCGATCTGTTCCCGTTTCACACCCGGATTGCGATTCGGATTGAGCAGGCAGGACTCAGTCGTGATTGCCAGGCCTTTCCCATTGGACTCAACGGAGCCACCTTCGAGAATCATGCCGCCTGAAACGCAAGGCATTTGCATGATGCGAGCCATCTGGCTCGCAACGGCGTTGTCATTTTCGAATCTTGCCGCCACCATGCCGCAACCGTTGTAGCCCCAGTCAACGGCGACTCGCGTTGGATACGACGACTGATCACTATGGTTCACAACGATTGTTGCGCCGTGATCGCGACACCACGCGTTGTCGGTCGTTACATGGTGAAACTGAATGTGGCCGGCGACATTGTATTTCTTGAGAACGTCATGAGCCAGTTTCTCCATCTGGCTATCGTTGACGCTGATATGTACGGCTTCGTCGGCTGCGATTGCGCCCACAAGTTGCGCAAAAGAGCGATAGACCAGTTGCATCCGTTCCGACTGACTGCGTCCTGGCCAGGTTGCATGATTGTGAGGCCATGCCAACCACGTGCCTTCGTGCGGTTCCCATTCGGCCGGCAGATGGTAGCCAAGAAATGTCGGGCTGGAAGGATGCTCGGAACCCAGCGATGAACTTCGAGGGTGGTTGTGAGGGCGCGTCATCTCTTCCTCCGACAGTTGAGGAGGGACGGGTTGATTGGTGGGGTTCATGGCTTGTGCCGTCCTTCGGTCCTTCGATCCGGATCAACATCCTTTCCGTAGTTCTGTTTTATCAGGTCTCCCGCAATGTGCCGATGGCAGCTTGGGTTGATAGAACATTTGCCCATGCCTCTGAGGGCTTTCATCGCTCACATCTACAGTCACTCAGTTGTGCTGCCGGACCGGAATTCGACGCTCCATGCGGCAAGCAGGAGTGTCAGGCGCGAGGGCAATGGCATGTTAGAACTACAAAAAAATCGCCACCCCTCCAATGTCAGGAGGGTGGCGAGTCGATTCGCGATTTCACGCATTCTCGATCTGGCTGGTCACTCGAGCCAGTTGTAGCTCGAAACGCTTGATTTCACGAGTAACGGAATTTTTGCCCATCTCGATGAAATACCAGATCTTGATCATGCCAATGGACGTGGCACAAAACAGGAATCCAGTCGCCCATCCGACGAGCTCGCGAGTCGCTTCGGCGTGAAAGAAATTCCACGCAGAGAACGCGGCCAGGACGGTTAGAGCCAGCATTACGAAAAATGCATAGGTCGCCACCCACCAGGTCTTGCCTTTGAATACTTCGATAATCGACTCATGTATCGCGGGGTCGAGGTCATTCAGCCATTCGTCATTCTCAGCGACCAATGCTTCGCGAATGGTCTGATCGATTTCAAAATCCTTCATCATTTCGTCCTTTCAAATGCCAGCATCAGCTGGCCAAAATCGTGTGGAGCGCATTCGACATTGGCGTAGCGTCATTTCGTCGTTCTCGATCGAGATTCACGCCGCCCGAGACGCTATACGTCTGTGCGACCCGCACTAGTTGTTTTCGTTGAGTCGTTCCTGTTCCAACAACGGTTTGAGTTCCTGTCGAATGCTGAACATTCGCGACTTGACCGTGCCGACTGGAATTTTCAGGATCGTTGCGATCTCTGAAATCTCCAAGCCATCCTCGTAGAACATGGAAAGCAGCGACCGCTGTTCGCGGGACAGTTTGCGGACGGCGCTGCGAACAATGTCAATGTTCGAACGAGTCGTCAAATTTTCCTGTTCGCTTCCATCCCGTTCGGCTTCGTCTTTTGCAACCTCGAGCATTTTGCGGCGACGAACCTGTCGCCGCACCCAATCCGTCGCCTTGTTCGAGACGATACGAAACGCCCACGCACGAAACCGCGCCGGATCATCGAGCTTCTTGATGCCGCGCACCATCGAAAGCCACGCATCCTGCGTGATGTCCTGGGCGACCTCATGCTCACCCGTAATCCGTCGGGCATGCAGGTACAGTCGCTGTTGCCAGATATTCACCAGTTGTCGCCACGCGGTGACGTCTCCGTCCTGAGAACGGAGCACCAGTAGCTCGGTGAGCACTTCTTCCTTGTTTCGTGTCATCGGTATTTCCGTTTGCTACACCCAAGTCGCGTGAACTCGCGGCAGGTTCAGAAAAGCATCTGAATTTTCACCCACGGGCAACGAAAGCACCCTGGTTCCAGCCGAAAATGCCAATCGTCCGCGCCTCCCCAAGCCACCGGAATTGCGCTAAAATCTTGACTTCGCTGGGGAGCTCATGAGACCACTGTAGCGGGTTGTTGTGAGCGGTTCGGCGCTAGCCGCCGATGGGATCGAAGTTTCTGGTGCGCAACGTGACTTGAATGTCATGTCAGACCTGCCCAAGACGCGAACCCACCGGTGGCTAGCGCCATGCCGCTCACTTTGGAAGAATGTTGTAGGTGTTCGCGGTAATCAATTAGCTAGAGGGACTCGGCGTGAGCTTGGCAAAGAACAAAATTCACCATGGCGACTGTGTCGAGCTGTTAGGCAAACTCCGGAAATCGTCCGTTGACCTCGTGTTTGCCGATCCGCCTTTCAACATCGGTTACGACTACGATGTTTACGATGACAAGCGGCAGTCGGAAGATTATCTTACATGGTGCAATCGCTGGATACAGGGTGTGCATCGCTGCCTGAAACCGGACGGCACATTCTGGCTGGCGATTGGAGACGAATACGCAGCCGAACTGAAGATCGCCGCACAGAATATCGGGTTCCACTGCCGCAGCTGGGTCATCTGGTACTACACATTCGGCGTGAATTGCCGGAACGGATTCAGTCGCTCGCACACGCACCTCTTTCATTTCGTCAAAGATTCGAAGAAGTTTACGTTTAACCGGTCCAATCCACAGGTGCGAGTCAAATCGGCTCGGCAAATGGTATACGCAGACAAGCGATCCAATCCTGCCGGTCGCTTGCCAGACAATACATGGATCACACGCCCGCAGGATGCGCCCGAAAGCTTCAGCCCGAATCATGACACGTGGTACTTCGCCCGAGTCGCCGGGACATTCAAGGAGCGCGAAGGTTTTCACGGATGCCAGATGCCGGAACAACTGCTCGCGCGAATCATTCGCGTTTCGAGCAATCCGGCCGATGTGGTCGTTGATCCATTTGGTGGCAGTGGCACCACGTTATGCGTGGCGAAAAAACTGGGCCGACAGTTCATGGGCTTTGAGCTGTCTGATGATTACGTGAAGTATATCGGTGAGCGGCTGGAGCGAGTCGCCGTGGATGATCCGGTCGACGGGCCGAAAGATCCGATTCGCAGCGCTCCGAATTCTGCGAAGGGAAAGCAGCGGAAGAAAAAGACGCTCGACGAAAAAACAGAAGCCGCCGTAGTGGCTGCATTTGAAAAGGCGAATGCTGGCCATTCGATCGACATGCTGTTTTGCGACAAGGAACGCAATGCGACGTTCCTCGCCGAATGCAAGTCGGGTGGCGTTGACTGGAATGGTACCCAGCTCAATCGACTGGTTCTCTCACTCAGCGAGCACAAGCGATTGCCAAAGGCGACGGAGAAAGTCAAAAAGCTGACCAAGTCGGAATGGGACGCCTGCAGTTTTGCCAGTGAAGTCGCGTGGCGAATGCTCGCCGTTGAATATGGGCTGACGCTGGACGAAATTTTTTGCTCTCCCGAATTTGCCGCGGAGTTTGACCGGTTGTCGCAGGAGTTTGGTTCCGAAGAAATTGATTGTCTGCAATATCGTCAGGCCGCGATGGCCATTCGGAAACGTGCTGCCTCTTCGCGACGAATCGCCGCGAATAGTTTTGACGAGTGGATGCAGTCAGGTGCAGAGATGCAGACGGTATCGATTGAGAACTGTCTCGATCCGGATTTTGAGATCCCCGGCGTCTACCTACTCTGTGCGGATCAGATGGAACTGTACGCTGGCGAAACGGGAAACATTCGGCAGCGAATTGAGTTCGTATTGAACAGCCCCGCCTGGATGGAGTTGGAACCGACGAAAGTAGGTTTCATTCCTGAGAAATCCAAAGATCGACATGGTCTCCAGTCGGCGATTGCCCATCGCGAAAATCCGCTTTTGAATTGCCGGCTGATGCAGTTCGAAACCGAGTTGCCGGACCCTGCAGCTGACCGTCAGTTGACCTTCGCGTTTGAACAATAGTTTGGCGACGGTCCCTAGCCGTACGATGGACGTCCACGTCCGTCGAATAGAGGCCTGATGTGTCGACGGACGAGGACGTCCATCGTACGGGCGTTTCCCCAAACTAAAGTTAGCGCAGGTTCAATTACCGTGACCATATCAACCGGGCAGCCGCTGAACATTCTTATGTTTCCCGTGGGAAGCGCCGGCGATGTCTACCCGCATCTTGGACTTGGTCGGGCTTTGCGCGAACGCGGGCATCGAGTCACGCTTCTCACCAGCGGCTATTTTCGGGAAACTGCCGAACGGGAGGGGTTTGATTTCGTCGATCTCGTTCCCGAGGACGATTTCTTGCGACTGGTTGGCAATCCGCTGCTTTGGGATCCTCTGCGGGGTGCCAAAGCCATTATGGAACTCTTTACGGTGGAGAGTATCCGGGAGGCGTACCAGACAGTGGTTGATCATTACGAACCGGGCAACACGGTCGCGGTGACTTCGGCAATCGGTTTTGCTGCCCGTATCGCGCACGACAAGATTGGAATTCCGCTCGTCACCGTGGATCTGCAGCCCATGGTGCTTTGGTCAAAATACGACTCGCCCGTGTTGCCGGGTATTCCACGAGGCAAGTTCGTCCCCGGCTGGTTCAAGAACTCGTTGTATGGGCTGGCCGAACGGTTCATTCTCGATCCGATGATCTGTCCGACGCTCAACAAGTTTCGCCGCGAAATCGACTTGCCTCCCGTTCGCAAGTTGACGTCATGGTGGCATTCGCCGCAGGCGATTTTGGGTTTGTGGCCCGAGTGGTACGGGCCGGTTCAGCCGGACTGGCCGCCTCAGTTGACGCTGACTGGTTTTCCACTGTGGACGGAAAAAGCCAACGAACCTCTGCCGGATGATGTCGAGTCGTTTCTTGCGGCAGGCGATCCGCCGATCGTATTCACGCCGGGGACCGCGAACATGTTTGGCCATCAGTTTTTTCGTGAGTCGCTAAAAGCATGCGAGCAACTTGGTCGCCGCGGGATGTTCTTCTCGAAGTTCGATGATCATATTCCCGACGACTTGCCCGAGACGGTTCAGCATTTCCGATACGCAGCTTTTCAGGCGTTGCTACCGCGAGTCGCCGGAATCGTTCATCATGGTGGAATCGGCACGACGTCGAATGCCATGGTGGCTGGCATTCCGCAACTGATCATGCCGCTCAGTCATGACCAGCCGGATAATGCATGGCGGCTGAAGAAGCTTGGCATTGGTGACTGGCTGGTGCCGAAGCATTATCGTGCTGGGAAAGTGGCAGAAAAGTTGGGCCGTTTGCTGACAAGCGAGGAAGTGAAAGCCGCGACGATGGAGGTCGCGTCGAGGTTCAGGAACGACGCCGCATCGACATTTGCAGCGGCCTGTGACGTGGTTGAATCGGTGGTGTGATTTGTCATTGCTGGCTGGATTCGGGCAAAACGGGCAATTCAATTTTGCCCAGGTGCCGGGTGGCATCTAGAATGGAGCACGTAGCAAGAGCCGTAGCAGGAAAACGATGAGCACGATCAACAACAAATTTACAACAGCCAATGAACTCTTCGCAATGCCGAGTGATGGTAAGCGGTACGAACTCATTTCGGGAGTGTTGAACATGATGTCACCTGCCGGGAGTGAGCACGGAAAGATTGCTGCGAGAATTCTTGGGCGATTGCTTGTTCATGTCGAAAAGCATGATCTTGGAGAGGTGTTTGCTGCCGAGACTGGATTTCTGATCGCGACAAATCCTGACACCGTTCGCGCTCCAGATGTTGCCTTTGTCAGTCACCAGCGACTGGCCACTGTGGAACCAACCCGGTCTTTTCTTCCGCTTGCTCCGAACCTCGTTGTCGAAGTCGTTTCGCCCAACGATTCCTGGTCCGAAGTAGAAGGGAAAGCGAACCATTGGCTGGAGTCGGGCGTTGGAGTTGTTCTTGTTGCTGATCCCGAAAACGAGACGATTTATGACTATCGATCCGGGTTGCCTCGGCAAGAATTACGTTCTGGCGATGTTTTTGTCGCCGGAAATGTTTGCGAAGGCTGGCAGTTGGAACTGAAAGACATCTACAGAATTGCGACCTGATTCATATCTGGTAACCGTTCACGGGTATTGACGTTCCCTCCCGGATCGAGAGGGTCAGGCACAAATTTTCGGCGTTGGTCCGCAAAGCGAAATAAGCCAGTTTGCCGCCAAAAAATTGAGCCAGACCCTTGCCCGCGTGAACGGTTACCATATCTGGATCCAGTAAATCTCCCCGGGTGCGATTTCCGCTGGAGTGTCCAGCCAGAGACGCGATTGCGCGAATCCCCGGATTTTCGGCTGTTTAAGGGCGTTTCGCGAAGCCGCGGTTTTTGAACCTATAATTTCGAGATTGGCGCGAATAACCAGGAAGCGTCCAATACTTCTTGCTGCCTTCGGCGGCTCGGATGGAGACTCACATTGCCGAATCAGCGGCACCTCAACTACGCACCAGAAACCATTTGGGATACCCATGAATAAGCCACCTTTCGGTCGCGAACATATTCGCTGGAATCTTTTCGCACTGCTCGTTGTGGCGATGTACGCCATGGCGGCATCGCAAAACGCGGCGGCTCAGGCCACGTATGAAATTCAAGTCGATGATGCGGAGAAGACGGCGCAGCCTCCGAACTACATTCGCCTGACAAAGTCCAAGGAAGGGAAACCGCTCGCGCTGCAGACCGCAACGGTTCGTTTCGTTTCAGATCGAGGTAACACGACCGTTGACTTGATTGGGGTCGTGCACGTTGGCGATCAGAAATACTACGAAGCCTTCAACGAGATGTTCAAAGGTTACGACGCCCTTCTCTACGAACTGGTGGCTCCGGAAGGAACACGCGTTCCCAAGGGCGGTCGCGGCAAGTCGTCGAATCCGATCGCAATGATGCACGGCATGGCTCAGTCCATGTTGGGGCTTGCGTCGCAGCTGGACCACGTCGATTACACGCCGGACAATTTCGTTCACGCGGATATGTCGCCGGAAGATATGGCCGCAGCGCTCAAGAAGCGTGGTCAGACTCCGATGTCTTTTGGCTTGCGGGCGTTGGCGGACCTGATGGATCAGGCGACGAAGCGAGCCGAAGAGATGCAGGCGCAGGCCGGCGACGGTGAGAGTCCCCAGGATGAAGCGATGAGTCTGTTCTCGATGCTGACGGACAAGAATGCCGGCTCGAAGATGAAGCTGCAGATGGCGGAGCAGTTTGGAGCGATGAGTTCTCCGGATTCTGCGCTCGGTTCGACAATCAACCAGTTGATTGTTCAGGATCGCAATGGAGCCGCGATGAAGGTTTTGCAGCGTGAGTTGGCGGCTGGTCAAAAGAAGATCGGGATCTTTTACGGTGCTGCACACATGCCAGATTTTGAAAAGCGGCTGGTTGAAGATTTCGGTTTGCGTCGTCAGAAGGAAACGTGGCAAACGGCCTGGGACCTGACGATTGAGGCTCCGAAGAACAATGAGTCCCCGCTTGGGATGATCATGAAGCTGTTGGATCAGTAACGGTCGGCCAGTGCGGCTCGAAAAGATGGCGGCTCGAAAAGATGGCGGTTGGACGGGAGGGCGAGGCTCCGTCCGAGCCGCTGTAGCTGGACGTACGATGCGGCAATTCGCCGCTGTAGGAAGTAGGCCGGCAACAAGCCGCGATTTCGTGTCGCAAGGTTTTGCGCTCGACGCGGCGCAGTTCCGGCATTTGCAGCTTTTGTTTCGTTGCCTTGCTATCCGTTGCTTGCCGTCTGTTGCCCGCCCTGCCCTGCGTGGGTTGGCTTACCTCTCGCACGCTTCCGTTGCCGGAACTGCGCGGCGTTTGCGGATGGATGTTGGATACCCGTCTCGCCGCTTGTTCCAGCCTACGGGTTAACGGGTCGGAACCGACAATCATGACGCGTAGGAAGTAGGCCGGCAACAAGCCGCGATTTCGTGTCGCAAGGTTTTGCGCTCGACGCGGCGCAATTCCGGCATTTGCAGCGTTTGATTCGTTGCCTTGCTATCCGTTGCTTGCCGTCTGTTGCCCTGCCCTGCCTGCCTGGGTTGGTTTACCTCTCGCACGCTTCCGTTGCCGGAACTGCGCGGCGTTTGCGAATAGAGGATGGATACCCGTCTCGCCGCTTGTTCCAGCCTACGGGTTAACGGGTCAGGAACCGACAATCATGACTCGAACGTCGCAGACGTTGGTCCCAGTCGGACCTGTCCGAACCAGCGCGCCGAGCGGACCAAGGAAATGCCAGGCGTCGTTGGATGCCAAATGGTGCTGCATGGCCAGGCGACTCTGTCTGGCCGCATGAATCAGGTCGGGCCAAATCATGGCTCCAGCCGCATCCGTCGGGCCATCTTCTCCATCCGAGCCGCCGGATAGCAAGCCGATTTGAGCATCTGGCAGGTTTCTTTTCGAATTGGCAAGTTCGGCCAGCGCCATGAGCATCAATTGTTGATTACGTCCGCCAATGCCCCGACGATCTTCCGGCGCAAGTTGCACAGTCGGTTCGCCGCCGCTGAGGACGCAAAGTGGCGGGGTGCCCGAAGATTGTTTTTCCCGAGTTGTTGCCGCCGCTTTCAGTTGCGAAACCAGAGTGGTTGCGACTTGTTCTGCCGACGGTTCATCGTTGTCGGTGGGCAAGATCTGAACGGCGTAGCCCAGGCGTTTCGCTTCGTCGGCGCTGGCATCGAGCGCCGTCTGATTGTTGGCGAGGATGTGGTTCTCGCAAGTCTTGAATGCCGTCGTTTGCAGTTGTTCTGCCGTTGGATTCTTGTGTGGCCAGGCTGGATACTTCACCCGCATTTCAAGAATGTGCATCGCGTTGCAAAACGTTTCAGCAAGTTTGTACTTTTCCAGTACGGCGATCGCATCGGTCGGAGAAGACGTGCCCTGGACGGTTGGACCTGATGCGATCACATCGAGCGGATCACCCAGTACGTCGGAGATAATCAGCGTGATCAGGTGGCCGGCTTTGCATGCCTTTTTTAGTCCGCCACCCTTGATGCAACTAAGGTGTCGCCGCACGGTATTCAACTCATGAATGTTAGCTCCCGCCGCGCTCAGCACCTGCGTGATTCTTTGCTTTTCCTTTAGAGAGGTTCCCGCAACTGGCGCCGGCATGAGAGCCGATCCGCCACCCGAGATCAGCACGATGCACAGGTCGCGATCGGTGAGTTCGGCAACCTGCTTGAGAATTTCCCGGCTGCCAGCGATTCCGTCGTACGTTGGTTCGTTTTTTCCGGCGGGTCGGGCCGCATGCAGTCGAATGTACTTCGTCGGTAGCACACAATCTTCAGGGACGTTCACCCAACCGTTCACCTGTTTTGCAATCGGTGAGTCTTCAATCGCCGAATCTCCAATCGCCGCTTCGAACCCGGCCGCCATATGTCCGCTGGCTTTGCCGCCGCCAACCACAACGATGCGATCGAGATCGGCAAGTGGGACGGATGTACCGGCGACCTCGATGGCGTTGTCCGTTATGCGAACCGCATTCTGTACAAGGCGATCGGCTCGGACCGCATCGATACCCGCCTGCCAGATTTGCTGCAGTTCGCGGCGAATGCGGGCGGAATTCAAGGGGCTGTTCCAGAGCTGAATAGTCACGAAAGGACTCGTTGCCTCGTCCACTACCGATGCCACTACGAAAGGACTCGTTGCCTCGTCCATTACTCAAGAATTGTAATTCGCACGTCGTCAAAGTCGACTTGAGCCGGCCCGTGCAGCAGAAACTTCAGTGAAATGGTTTCCGCACTACCTGTCGCTCGCACAAAGGAAAATCGCTGCCACTCACCGAGTTTGTCAGGTGAATCGGAATCCACGTTGATGGCAAGCTCTTGCCCGCCGATCGAATCGTGAATGGCAATCTGGTGATTCGGGGACTGTAGCGGCTGCATCACGCGCACATAGCCGGAGATGCTGACGATCTGCCTTGGAGGAATGTCCACATCGCGGCTGGTAACCCAAAGCGGCGCGTCAGCACCATCCATTCGCAAACAGGCAACGCCCTGACGCGGCGAATCCGACGTAACAGAAACCATGGCCGGCGAAGGACTGCGTGCCGTGTGAGCGGAGGAGTTTGGCGACTTGTTCGCCGTAAATGTCTTCCAGTCGTTCCATTGGAGCTGGTTCAGGTCTTCCATGGCAGCTTCTGGAAGAAGGTTTTCCAGTTCGTGCTCATCGGATTGGCCAAGTCGCATGATCGTTGCACCAAACCGGTTGTGCAGCTGCCAATGAGCCGCAAGGTTGCCCAACGATTGCGAGTACGGCGACGTGAACGACGAAAGCCGCCGGGTTGTCGCCATCATCTGGCGATTGATGCGTTGCATCTCACGAAGCGCCGCCACCGCATTGGCGTCCACGGCCTCATGATTGGAAGCTGCCAGCTGCTCGTCGGCTCGTTCCAGAAACTGGGCGACCGTGTTCATTCGCTGGTCGAGCCCCATCGCGCCGTCAAACGATACGGGCATTTGCCTGCGAGTCGTCGTGGCCAGATTCCACGCGCGACGGGCGAGCTCGTACTTCCATTCGATCGCAGTCTTCGAAGGTGATCGCAGCCGGTTACCGATGGAGCGAGCCACCCTTGGGTCGCTGGCGATGAACAGAAACTTGCGGTCGATTGCCTGAAATTCGAACTGGCAACCACCGGCGACTCGTTGTGGCGTCAGCCGCTCCAGGGCACCGCGATTCGCCGTCATCGCGCAAGCCGATTCGGCCGCACCCGGAACGGTAATTTTCAGTTGCTTCGGTCCGCTGGTTGATTGCGGTACTCGGGAGTGAATCGGTTCGTCGGCGGAAAGTGGCTCGAGACTGACAAGCCACGCACGGTCCGTTTGCCAGGCGGTCATCGAAAAGCCGGCACCGGCAATGGTGGCTTCGTCGCAGATATGTCCGCCGGCCAACCACGGGGTCAGGCTCTGAAGTTCATGATTGGCTAATCGTAACGCACCGCAACGAGTCGCAGCACTTTGGCTGTTCGAGTCCAGTCGCTCGCTGGAACGGCAAACGAACCCGCGTGTCCCGCAACTGGCAAGCGCCATGACCTGTTCGTAGAGTTCAACGCCGGACACACCCATGGAGTGAACCGCGTCCTCTGGCCGCAGGGCCGCCGACTGCATCGCGAGGTCCTGAAGCCCGATGGATTCGGATGGCTGCGTGTTGATGGTTGCCCACGAAGCGACGGCCGAGCCAGTCGCCGTGATCTGATCCTTCATCCAGACCTGAGAACCATGCGCGTTCGCCTTGCTCGCCGTCGGCACCGATTCATGAATGACGATGTCAACAAGTTTGGCGTAACCGGGAAGTGAAATTCCCGAATGCGATGCGACTTTGCAGGCGATGGGTCTCGGCGTGCGGCGATCCGCATCACGAACAGAATCGAGCCACTCGTTGGCGTTACGAATTTGGCCTGCCGTGAATTGATCGCCAAGATGCCAAATGATGACTCGTCGAAACGGACCGGCCAGATCTTCGCCCGTCCAGTTTCTTGGCGGCGGCGCAATCAGCCACAAATCGAGCTCTTCCGCAGCCCGAATTTCCGCCACCGTCGGAGTCGCGTCGAGCTGGATCACATTGAATCCGAGTCCCTTGAGGAAACTCCAGTCTTCACCATTTGCCTGGATTACGCGAGCGAAGAAAGGCCGATCATGGAGGTAAAGAATATTCCCTTCCATGCGAAGTCGTGCTTCGATGACTCCACGTCGTTTCTGCCGCATCCCGGGCGAGGTAGCGAAACTCACTGGCGTCGCGTTCAGACCATGCTTCTTTCGTACGACGCCGGCGCTGGCAGGTTCGTCTCGCGAAAATGACGGTTGTGACAATGTTGGCTCGTACCGCGCGACACCACTCAACTCAGGATCACGAATCCAGAGCTCGGTGACTCCGGGGCCACCGAACGCATTGACAACGATGTGGTCCACATAAGCTTGCCGGGGATCGACGCTGGTTTTGACTCTTGTTCGCAGCAGGCGGACATGATGGGCGACTTTGGTGTCCAGCCCGGAGAGAACGACCGTCTGCCATTCACCCGGCGTGTTGTAAGAAGTCCCCGGGATCATCATCGTAATCGGCAAGCCGGTTTCCGGATCGGTGGAACGCGGCAACACAACGCGGGCGAGGACCTGGTGTCCCGTTTTGGTCGATCGCAGTGGAACTTCGACGCGAAGCTCGGAAATAACGCTGACCGGCGTGACAGGGATGGCAGCGTGAGCGAACGATCCCTGACCACAAAACGACTTGAAATAGTCGCATGATCCGTCTGGTGTTGATTCACGGCGATGCCGGAGGTTTTTTTGTTGGCAGTCGTCATCGACGACTCGCCACAGCGGCTTTGGTGGCTGGTCGGCAAACGCGGGCTGCGCAACGGCTGTTGCAGCGATTGCCATCAGGAGCAGGATGAGGGTTGCCGGCGAGTCGAATAACGGACGCATGGTGGACTTGCGCTGGTTGAAATTGAGACACATCGGAGGCGATTTGTATCAGCTATCAATCCCTGCTTCGAGGTCATCCGACGTGTTGTGACGGTTGTGATGGCGGCGCTAGCGTCGAAACCGTTCGTTTGGTGGTAAAGCTGACGGAAACCCGCAGATTCTGGAAGGTGACGGCTTTTGGCACGCACTCTGCGTTACTGGTACCCGTCAACACCACAAGGAGATACCACCGTGAAAGCCAAATCGCCCAGCCAGCAGACACCACAAGAGCTTCTCGAACTGACACGAGCCATTGCTCAGCTGCCAGCAGAACACCGCGAAAATCTGACACTCCTCGCGAACCGGGTGATGGAGAGTACCCAACGTCGAAAGCGTATTCTCAACCTTGTTCAGGAAGCACTCAGCCAGTTGCGACTGGATATGAAATATCTCATGTTCGATCTCGAAGCGACTCGTCGTGAGCGAGACGCATTGCAGCAGCAACTGAACGACGGCGAATAACGACCCAAGTGGCTGCAAATGATGTGGCCAATGAGTTGATTTTGCTCCTTTCTCTTGCGAATCGTTCGTAAAGTTAGGAACGTTCGGAAACGATCGGCCGCCAAACGATCTGCATATACAGCATTTCGCCGGTTGAGCATCCGCCGGCGCTCTGAGAAGACAGAAGTCGACTTATCCTGTTTGTTGCCGTTGGTCATCCGACCGTTTAAAATCAGGGTACAGCTGTCGGGCCATCACCTTATCCTGTCCGGGGCAACAGCTTTCTTCAAAAGACGCCGAGACCATGGATTTTACGACGGAGACATTTGCCCAGCGCGCGCTAAGTCTGAATCTGGTCACGCAAAATGACTTGCAGGGCATCTGGCAACATTTCGGGACGCGCGACGTCGAGCTGGACACGCTTGTCAAGCTGATGGAACGCCGTGGTTTGTTGACCAACTACCAGGTGGAACGCATCGAAAAAGGCGAGACTGCCGGTTTCTTCTATGGTGATTATAAGGTCCTCTATTTCGTCGGTAAGGGAACATTTGCGCGCGTGTATCGCGCTGTTCACAAAGACACGGGCAAGGTCGTTGCACTCAAAGTGCTCCGCAAGAAACAAAGTGAAAAACAGTCGGACCGTGACCGGTTCATGCGTGAGGGCGAAATAGGACTCAAGTTCCGCCACCCCAACATCGTGCCCGTTTACGAAACCTTTTCAAAGGGTCGGGTCCATTTCTTCGCGATGGAATTTGTCGAAGGACAGAGTCTTCTCGAGTTTCTGAAGTTGCGCCGCAAAATTGATCCACTCGAAGCCACCGAGATCATGGACGGAGTCGTCGGTGGCGTTTCCCATGCATTCGAGAAAGGTGTATGTCATCGTGACCTGAAGCTCTCCAATGTGCTCATTTCCAGCAAAGGCCTTCCGCAGATTGTGGATTTCGGTCTGGCGAATGTGGAAACAGACGATGGTGCAGTCAAGGGGTACACGAACACCCGAACCATCGATTATGCAAATCTCGAAAAACTGAGTGGCGTGGAAAAAGGCGATCGGCGGTCTGACATCTTTTTTGTCGGATGCATGTTCTACAACTTGCTCGCCGGCGAACCGCCTCATGAAGATACGCGGGATCGCGCGAAACGAGCCGAGTCCAGCCGCCTGAAGAATGTGATTCCACTGCGGCAACATTTGCCTGACCTTCCACGTGAGGTCGAGTCGATTGTGAACAAGGCGATGTCGATCGACGCTTCCCGACGGTATCAGAAGCCAGTCGAAATGCTGGTCGAAGTTCGAAAGTGCATTAAGACGCTCAAGGCAGCAGCTGGTGGAGATAGCGTTGAACAGGAAGTGCTCGAAGGCGAAGGCAAGACGCTGATGCTGATCGAGTCGACGGCGAAGATGCAGGATGCTCTTCGCGGCAAGATGAAAAAGCAGGGCTACCGTATGCTGGTGATCGGCGATGCCGAACGTGGTTACCAGCGAATCGCCAAAGACCCCAAGGTCGCCGATTGCATTATCGTTTCCACGATCAGTCTCGGTCGTGATGGCCTGGCTGTCTTTCAAAAGCTGGCGAGTGAACCCAAAACGGCCGACAAGCCAATGATTTTGCTCATCGGCAAAAAGCAGGAAAAGCTACTCAAGAAAATTCAGCTCGCCGAACATCATCGGGCAGCTGTCATGCCGATCACGATCGCCGGCTTCCGCCAAACCCTCCGCGAACTTCTCGATGGCGTAAAGAAAAAGGCGTAGCGCGTTGGCCGTTGGTGTACTGGCTTTCGCCGAACACGACTCCGTCGCCGGCTGCGTCAACTTCGGGGTGCGTCATCTGCCGGCTGCGTCAGCCACTCCATAGCTGCTGTCTTTCCCGCGAACGCGGGAATCCAGCGCATCGCTTTGGCGGTTTGAAAAAGGGATGAGTCTGAAGCACAGTAAGCCACCACTGGATCTCCGCCTGCGCGGGGAAGACGTGGCCGTTGGCCTAAGCAACCCTCCTCCGACGCAGTGGTGTCATGCGAAGAATGAGCAGGGCATACCACGTGTCGCGAGAGGAGGGTCGGAGCCTCAGCGACGGGGAGGAGCGGCCAAACGTGTGATGCATCTGCAACAGTTTGTGCCCGTTCTACGTCATCCCCTTGGCTGGCCCTTCGAATTCAGAGATTAATACCACCGGCTCCGCCGGTGGTATTAATTTGGAACTTGGCAACCTTCATAAGCCCAGAATTGGGCCGTGCTTTTTGCTACGTAAGGTTGACTTCAACCATTCCGTGCCGATCGGCGCTACCATTGCCATCAGAGGCTGTGTAGTGGAAGAAATCGCGATCTCCAGCACTGGCGTCTTCCGGAGGTGTATACCGCAACTGGCCCGATTCGATAGCTACTCGACCGCCTTGGTAGCTGACCGTGTCAGCCTTACTGAGACTCAAAGAATCGCCGTTGGCATCAAAATCATTTGCCAGAGCGTCTATAAGACTTCCACCCCCAGTGGCACTCGAAGATATGATATCGCGATTCGCAAAGGGGCGGATATTCTCACCGGCTTCAACCACCTCGCCTAAAGAAGCGAAATCTTCTCTGGCTTGAAGCATGCGGTTTACCTCGTCGCTAGAAAATCGACCAAAGTTGTTCCCTTTGCCAGACATTGGCGAGAAGAGTCTTACATCGCCGCCAGCGCTATCACCGTCTTTACGACTCTGAGAGTCGTAACGGAAATCAGAATCTCCCACGTGAGGCAATCCCCATATGTGTCCCATTTCATGCCGACCAACTCCATCGGCCCAACTGGTCTGAGAGCGTCCACCCATGAAAATAGTGCGCTGGTCTGCAAGCGCTGTTCCAGACGGTGCTCCTCCGGCGTGGACCGCAATGAAGTCCGGTTCTTCACCGACATCTCCGGGATTGTTTTTCCAGTAGTCCCGCAGTTCCACATGTGCGGCTCGGTTTTGAACGCCTTTCTGTTCAAATTTGAATGGATCAGCCTCAGGCCTACGGCGAATTTCTGCATTGCTCAGACGGAATCGGACTCCAACGTGTTGCTCCCAAGTCTCATTCAAATTGGAAACCAACGAGTTAGCGGCTTCATTGGCGGCTGCAAAGTCACCTCCATAAACGTCATTAAAGACGCTATTGCCAATTTCGACGCCAATGGTGAATTCTCGAATATCGGTAGGGTTGGCGTTGACTTCTTGTGACGCAACTTTGCCGTCATTGCCATCGATTCTCAGAGGGAGATCCGGGAAGCTTCCAGTACTTTGGAGCTCAGAATTCGTTTCGGCCGCAGTAATTGTTAGTGGCTCTGGCTCTGGTCGATCCAGATCATCATGACCGTGACCATCGTCAGCGGTGTGACTACCTTCGTCCAACGCCAAGGCACCAGTAGCGGCACCACCTTCGGCCATCTCCATGGCACTGCCAGCTTCGTGCGACGCCAACATGATTCGAGGCTCAAGTGCTTGTTGGGAATTTTCAGCTAAGCGATTACGTTTCAACGACTTCATTGTAGAATCTCCTGAAACTTCAAATAAAATTGGTGAAAAAAACGGCAACGTGAAAAATAGTGCTGTTGTCTGCGAGCATTTCAGGGAGTTGATCATTACTTGCGAACAGCAATACGGGCTGGCTGGTAGCCTCAATGGCAGTGCGAATTTTTTCCGTCGAGCGGTTGGTGTCTGTCGATCAAGCCAGACAATGTCAACGAAAGAGCGTTTCAGGCTCAACGTTTTATTCCGACGTTTTATTCCCAACGAAACATGAATCGTATCCCCTGGCCCCAAGCCATTCACCGTCCGATGGGAAAATTCTGCCCGTGCCCAAAGGCGAAAAGTTGAAGCCGGCTGGCCCTTCGAATTCAGAGATTAATACCACCGGCTCCGCCGGTGGTATTAACTTGGAACTTGGCAACCTTCATAAGCCCAGAATTGGGCCGTGCTTTTTGCTAAGTAAGGTTGATTTCAACCATTCCGTGCCGATCGCCGCCACCATTGCCATCATTGGCTGTGTAGTGGAAGAAATCGCGATCTCCAGCACTAGCGTCTTCCGGAGGTGTATACCGCAATTGGCCCGATTCGATAGCTACTTGACCGCCTTGGAAGCTGACCGTGTCAGCCTTACTGAGACTCAAAGAATCGCCGTTGGCATCAAAGTCATTTGCCAGAGCGTCTATAAGGCTTCCACCCCCAGTGGCACTCGAAGATATGATATCTCGCTTCGCATAGGGGCGGATATTTTCACCGGCTTCAACCTCCTCGCCTAAAGAAGCGAAATCTTCTCTGGCTTGAAGCATGCGGTTTACCTCGTCGCTAGAAAATCGACCAAAGTTGTTCGCATTGCCAACCATTGGCGAGAAGAGCTTTACGTCGCCGCCAGCGCTATCGCCGTCGGGCCGACTCTGAGCGTCGAAACGGAAATCAGTATCTTCCACGTGAGGTAATCCCCATATGTGTCCCATTTCATGCCGACCAGTTCCATCGGCCCAACTGGTCTGAGAGCGTCCGCCCATGAAAATAGTGCGCTGGTCTGCAAGCGCTGTTCCAGACGGTGCTCCTCCGGCGTGGACCGCAATGAAGTCTGGTTCTTCACCGACATCTCCGGGATTGTTTTTCCAGTAGTCCCGCAGTTCCACATGTGCGGCTCGGTTTTGAACGCCTTTCTGCTCAAAATTGAATGGATCAGCCTCAGGCCTACGGCGAATTTCTGCATTGCTCAGACGGAATCGGACTCCAATGCTTTGCTCCCAAGTATCATTCAAATTGGAAACCAACGAATTAGCGGCTTCATTGGCGGCTGCAAAGTCACCTCCATAAACGTCCTCAAAGACGCTATTGCCAATTTCGACGCCAATGGTGAATTCTTGAATATCGGTAGGGTTGGCGTTGACTTCTTGTGACGCAACTTTGCCGTCATTGCCATCGATTCTCAGAGGGAGATCCGGGAAGCTTCCAGTACTTTGGAGCTCAGAATTCGCTTCGGCCGCAGTAATTGTTAGTGGCTCCGGCTCTGGTCGATCCAGATCATCATGACCGTGACCATCGTCAGCGGTGTGACTACCTTCGTCCAACGCCAAGGCACCAGTCGCAGCACCACCTTCAGCCATCGTCGC
>CALHZT010000161.1 GCA_938040995.1 uncultured Pirellulaceae bacterium
AAAGTCTGGAAGACCCAAATCCCTTTCGATAGCGATCGGTACATCCAGAATCTCAAGAAGCGAATACCCGAGATTACGCCGTATCTCGAAATGCAATAAAATCCGGCAAAAGGCCTTGCGGAATACTCAGATGTCTCCTCACGCGACACGTGGTATGCCCTGCTCATTCTTCGCATGACACCACTGCGTCGGAGGAGGGTTGCTTGGGGCGAGCGGTCGAGGTCAGCGAAGCGGCTGCAATAAATCTGGCGTGCGCAAGTGCCGGACAACGCCCCACCTAGAGACTCTGCAAGAACTCGCTCATTTCGCCTGCCGCGTGCGAGTCGCCTTGAACCCGCGCTTCTTCGATGCCGTCGCGCAAAAACGACTTGGCAAGATCCAGATTCATCAGCCGTGCCTGCTGCTGAGCCGCCATAAAGTAGGCCGGGACGTAAGGCGTATCGTCGGCAATCAACTCCCGAAACGCTTCAAGGCTGCGCTCGTGCTGTCCGTCCTTGTCCAGTTCCATCGCCAAGCTGTAACGGAGAAACGTATCGCCTGGCTCGTCCGCAAGCATTGCCTGTATCTTTTCCAGCCGTGATGTCGTCATGGTTTCTCCTGGTTCCTTTTCAACGCGCTCGCTCTTCCCGTGGCCGTTCTTTTTCGCCGCTCTACGGCTGATCCGCAATGCGATCAGCCAATTTCGCCTCGCCATCGGACTCCGCCGCTAGCGATGACTGCCCAGAAAATCAGGACAATCGTCAAACTTTACTCAATGCTCGCGACTCGAACGGACGATACCTGCATTGCGCGACCAATACACCCATCATTAATCAGGTAAGAAATAATGCGTTACGCAGTAACAAGAACGATTGCTACCCTGTTATTCGCGGCATTCTTTGCCGTGCCCATATTCGCTCAGAGCAGCGATGAAGGCAAGCCAGCATTGCTGTCCGCCGGACAAGCGAGGGAATCGACTTGGGGTGGAGATCGTGATCCACGCATACCACAAGCCGACAATGACGGCAGCGTTCAGGGATCGACTCTCACCGAACGCATGAATTCGATTCGCCGTCGAGCCGTCGATGCGAGCATCAGCCGCCCATTCCTCGCGGAAAGCGATGAGTCATCATTCCAGACCGAGGCGGTCAATCTCAAAGGTGCGTTGCCAGCCGTCAAGCGACGTCCGCTGGGGCCAATGCCGACTCCAGTGCTTCCGGGCGAAGAGGCTTCGACTCGTCGAGCCGTACCTGAGCAGGCAACAACCACAACGTTGCCAACGCCTGCGACGGAGCCAGCACCAGCCATTCCGGTTCGCAGCTTGCCGCCAACGACTTTGACCGACTCGCGATTCCCAACGACTCCTATTTCGCAGTCGCCAATGCCGGCACCGACCGCCAATACGTTCAATCACCCAATCCAGCCGTTGACGGAATCGGTGACCACACCGATCACGCCAATCGCGCCTGTGACACCGACGGCTACAGTGGCTCCAACCGCCACGACAACCACGAACATCGGAAACGTCCTGGTGACCAATGATGCACCAGCCATCACGTTCAAGACGTCCGGTCCGCGAAAAATCATCATCGGCAAAGAGGCTTCCTACGAAGTCACGATGATTAATCAGAGCAGTGTCGACGCGACGGGAATTATCTGTACCGTTACACTTCCACCATGGGCAGAAGTGATTGGCAGCACGGCCAGTATTGGTGCTCCTGGAACCGAAACGGACGTGAATCAGAACAACGTTGTCCGCTGGGAAATCGACAAACTCGCTGCCAACGGAAGTGAAAAGCTTGCGTTGAATCTTGTACCGCGTGACGGTCGTGCTTTCGACCTCGCTGTCGGTTGGACATTCGCACAGGATCGCGCGATGGCCATGATCGAAGTGCAGGAGCCCAAACTGGAACTTCACCTGAATGGTTCTGAAGAAGTCGATTTTGGCGACACGCAGATGTATACGATTTCACTCAGCAACCCGGGAACAGGCGACGCAGAAAACGTCGTGCTCAACCTGTTGCCTTCTTCGAATCAGCAGCCAATCGCGGGCAGCCGCAATGTCGGCACGATCAAGGCTGGCGAACGAAAGACGATCGAGCTGGAATTGACAGCTCATCAGGCCGGCCGCCTACAGGTTCGTGCGATGGCTCATGCCGACAATGGTCTGCGGGCTGAAGCGGCTCAGGACGTACTTGTTCGACGAGCCAACCTTGACGTCGTCATCATGGGGCCGCCAAGAAACTACGCTGCAAACAAGGCGACTTACAAAGTTCGCATCGAGAACACGGGTGATGCCATGGCAGAAGACGCCATCGCGACGGCTTCGTTGCCAGCCGGTGCCAAATACATCAAGAGCACGGACGGTGGGAACTTTGATCCCAAGCGAGCTCAGGTTAGCTGGCGAGTCGGTTCGCTACGCCCCGGTTCGATCCGCGTTCTGGAAATGGAATGCGAGCTGAACAGTGCGGGTGAGAATCGAGTCGACATTCAGTGTCAGGCCGCACGCGAATTGAATGTTGCCAAGTCGATTGTCACGATGGTAGAAGCTCTGGCTGATCTGAAGCTTTACGTGAACGATCCGCAGGGTGCGATTCCAACCGGTGCCGAAGCGATCTACGAAGTTCGCATCGTGAACCGTGGAACCAAAGCCGCTGAGAACATTGAACTTGTTGGCTACTTCTCGGACGGTGTCGAACCAGAAATGGTCGAAGGCGGTCGCGGGCAGGTTGCCACAGGACAGGTTCTACTCAATCCGATCACGAGCATCGCGGCTGGGCAGGAACTTGTTTATCGCATCGTTGCACGGGCAACAGCACCTGGCGATCATGTCTTCCGAGCCGAGCTACAGTGTCGCGCACCAGAAACGCGACTGGCAACGGAAGAGTGGACGAAGTACTACCAGGGTGCTGGTGCAGAACAGGTTCAGCAGGCTTCGCAAAGCCTCGAACTTCGTCGATAGTTCAACCATCGAACATTAACAGCCGGACAAGGCCCGCTGATTTTTCAGCGGGCCTTGTTGTGCGCGAAGTTGACAGTTGGCAGTCGTCGGTTGGCAGCGATGAGGACGAAGTTTGCTCGTGACCTCGCGGAATATGCTGCAGGGACTCGTTGCCTCGTCCACTACGACTTCGTCTGACTACTGACTACTGACTACTGACTACTCAATCCTGCTGCACTTCGCCCGGCGTCTCAAAGCCCAAGGGGGCATCTGAATGTGGATCCACGATCCGCAGCGACAACTCACCATTGAGCAATTGCTCAATCTTCTGGCCGACGATTTCGGCTCGCCAACCGTTCGCGAGTGCAGGTGAATCGTCCGCACCCTTCAGCTTTAGATGGTGCGCAATTAAATCCCGCACGTCCTGAACCGTGCCGACAAGATTCGGAGCAATCGACTGACCACGACAAATACTCGTGAGCGCTGTCCCCAGAAACTGCCCGAGCACATTGATTTGCGCTGGATAGTCGCGACGGTGGTTTCTGCCGCGCGGCTCGGGCGTTGCTTCAAGCCCTCTACCAATCGCTGTCGCAATATCAACATAGTGGTCGGTCAAATCGCGGCGTTGAATGCCACGAATCGCCTTTACGCTGTCCACATCCGCCTTGCCACGCTTTGCCAATTCAACAATCAAGTCGTCACGTAGCACACGCTTGGGCGGGCTGTCTCGCCGCTGAGCTTCGGATTCTCGCCAGCGCCACAACTCTCTGACGATACACAGGACTTTGGGATTCAGACCCGAAGTCCCTGACACCTTACGCCACTTCTCGCGCGTATCACTATCGATCACCGACTGTTGCCACTTTTCATGTTCGGCGGCCAACCACGCATGCCGCCCGAGCTTTTCCAGTTTGTCGCTGAGCTTCTTCTTCACGCCCGGCAAATCCACAACATCGTGAAGCGCATATTCCATCTGCGCGTCGGTGAGCGGTCGACGGCGCCAGTCGGTTCGCGTTTCGCCTTTGGGTAGCGACTTGCGAAAAAGTCGGTTGATCAGCTTGCCATACGAAATTGGATATTCAAAACCAACGACTCCAGCGGCAAGCTGAACGTCAAACCAGTTCTTCGGAGCCTTCTGAGTGGCTGCGTAACAGAAACGAAATTCTTCGCGGCCGGCATGAACAATCGTCTCGTGATCGCCCTCAACAAGCACTTCCCAGTAAGGCTGGCTATCCACCGCGTGCGAATCAATCACGACGAGCTTGCCGTCGTACTCCACCTGAATCAGGCAGAGATTGGGGCGATACGTAAACTCGGAAACGAATTCGGTATCGAAACCAATGACTTTGGCAGACGCCAGTTGGTCGCAAAGCTGCTCCATCTGTGAAGCGGTCGTCACATGGTCAAACTTCACAGCGATTCAAATACCTTCGTGAGGATCGGAAGCTCAAACCCAAAGCGTCGACTCGTTCGGGCGTTTCAACTACAGCATGATGAGCGCTACCACAAAATAGATAGGTAGCAGAATCGGCAAACTGTATTTGAAAATATAACCGAAGAAGCTTGGCATGCGGACGCCAGATTGCTCGGCAATCGCCCGAACCATGAAATTGGGGCCATTGCCTATGTAGGTAAGTGCACCCATAAACACTGCGCCCAGGCTAATGCCAACCAGAAGCTGCCGAGCCTGGTCCGCTAACGCCCCTTTTGCGGAAACCAGCGTCGCAAACTCATTACCGGCAAAAGCGGGTTCTGCCGCGGCGGTTTCGTAAAACACAACATAAGTCGGTGCGTTATCCAGAACCGCCGACAGCGCCCCAGTTGCCCAGTAAAGCGCGGTCGGAGTTTTCAACCCGAGCTCGCCGCCTCGCTGATGAAGAATCTCGAGTGCCGGTTGCATACAGATGAAGATGCCAATGAAGAGTGCCGCAACCTCGAGGATCGCGTGATAATTGAACTTGTTATCGATGCGAATCTCACGGCTGCCAAGCACAAGCGACAACAGGACAAGCAGTAGCTGGACCGCCTCACGAAGGAAAGGCCACGGGTGCCAGTCGGTTCCCGGTAGTGTTTTCAATGGATCGAGGCATGCTACCGAGAAAATGACGCCGGCCAACAACAGAAGATTCGGCATCAATCCACGAATCTTCAGCGGCTTTCGAGTCGCTTCGTCCAGCGCGAGATCCGCCCGCGACTCCTTCGGGTAAAAGTAAAATGTGTCGATAACAAAGTAGACGAGAATAATCAGCGTGTTCGTTAGCAGCCACGCGCCCCACAGGTACTTCATCGTCCACAGGAAATCGACGCCCAGCAAGTATCCGAGAAACAGAGGTGGATCACCGATCGGCAACAGACAACCACCGCAGTTGCAAACGACAAAAATGAAGAACACAACCGTGTGCGTAATGTTCTTTCGTTCGTTGTTGGTTTCGATCAGCGACCGAATCAACAACATGGCGGCTCCCGTCGTACCGACAAAACTGGCGAGCAAACCGCCGACCACCAGGAAACCCACGTTCGTAAGCGGTCGAGCCACCAGGTCACCCTGAATCCGGATGCCGCCCGTAATTGCATAAAGGCTGAACAATAAAACAATGAACGGTACGTACTCGCCGAGCACCGCATGCTTCAGGATATCGACGACTTTGGGCAACCCGGCCGCGGGATGAACCATCAGGTAATAGGCGAGTGTGCAGAGCGCAAGAATAGCAGCCAGCAACAACCGGTTCGCGTTGCTCTCCCACCAGTGTGCCGTCGCTCCGATTAGCGGCAACAAGGCAATGCCACCGAGCAACAGCACAAACGGAATCACTGCCCAGTAGTGCGGGATCGGAACGGCTGCCTGCCCGGAACCATGTCCCGAATCACCGGCGTGACTGTCGCCATGTCCCCCGTGTTCTCCATGTTCATCATCGGGTGCATCATCGTGATGTGCGTCGTCCGCGTGCCCGTCGCCATGCTCACTGGACTCGGCAGTGGAATCATGTTCCGCGTGATGAAGCGAGAGCCCCGCGGGCTTGAACACCAGGAGAAGGGCGATGTAACACAGCAGGGCGAGTGCGATGCCAATGACGGCTGGCTTGTTGTTCGGAGTATGTGAAGCGTCGTGCATTTACGTGTTACCAGCGTTCCTTTGCTTTTCTGCGGGGCCTAATCTTCGGTCTTTCCGGGTCGCTTTCCAAGTCGAAATCTGAAATGCCCGCGACAAAAACTGCATGTCGCCTGTTTCCGGGACGCCGCTTGCCAGCTCGAAGACTATGAGTCTAATGCAGCCGGAGCCAGGCATGAATCCGGCATGCAGTCGAAAGGCGGAGTAGCGTACATTGTCGAGATTCGTCAAAATCAGGCTCGGCGCCCAATCCAGACGTAAAACCAGAGACCAACCGTTCACGCGGGCAAGGGTCTGGCTCAATTTTTCGGCGGCAACTGAATTGTTTCGCTTTGCGGGCAAACGCCGAAAATTTGTGTCTGATCCTTTCGAACCTGAAGAAACGTCAATATCCGTGAACGGTTACAAACCAGATACCAACCGAAAGTGACTATGGCGGAATGCTGGTTAAAAACGAATCGACGTGCCCTCTGCCTGGGCACCATCATCCCCGCAGTCATTTTTCTGCTGGGACTGGGAATCTTTTCGTGGCGTTGGCCAGAATGGTCCTTAATCACATCGATCACGAGGATTTTGGGCGGATCCATGATGGCCTTTGGTGCACTCATGGTCACATTCCTGTTGGCGGGCATGTTTCGACCCCGTGTCGCGTACAAGGAAGGAAACCTGCTGCTTTACTTGCGTGACGGACCACCAATCGAGGTGCCGATCGAGATTGTCGAGGTCTTCTTTCGGGGGCAGGGGCCATCGCACGTCGGGCAGGGGGCCGTCAGCGAGGCCGAGACGTCAAATATCGTCATCCGGCTGGCGGAGAAAGCCGAAGAGTGGCACAAAGTCCAAGTCAAACCGGCTCTCGGCGAGTGGTGCGAAGGTTACATCACCCTGCGTGGTGCGTGGTGCCAGCCGATTGATCGTGAGGCGCTGGAGCATCTGAATTCCAAACTGGTTCTAACCAAGCGCCAGCTCAAAGCCGAACAGGAAAAATCTGCGGTCGCCTGATTCGCGATCCGAGCAAGACATGCAAGACAATTCATCATCATCGATCAGGCAGGCACCCAGACTGCTTGTCAGCATTCGCGATGCCAATGAAGCCAAAACCGCAATCGATTCTGCTGTCGATATTATCGATCTCAAGGAGCCGAATCGTGGATCGCTGGGCCCGGTGACTGTGGAGATGGCTGACGAAATCTCGAAGACTGTGGGCGACAGAATTCCGCTTAGCCTCGCCATGGGTGAGTTGCTAAAAGACGGCGATGCCCAGCGGATCGACGACTTTACAGCAAGCGAGGCGGGCCGAAGAGTTCTCAGCCGCTTTGATTATGCCAAAGTCGGAACGGCAGGGGCATTATCCGTTAGCGACTGGCAAGACCGGTGGTTGGATTGGGCGGGCAAACTGCCGACTCGAACCCAACCGGTGTTGGTTTACTATGTTGACAAAGCCGCCGAACCCCCTGATCTGGGTGAGACTCTAAAATTTGCAATTGCTCAAGAAATTTCCACATTACTCTTCGATACACGGTCGAAAGACTCGGGGCACTTGCTCGACTGGCTGCCGGAAAACGAACTGAACTCAGTTCTCGACTGGGCCAGAGAGCACCGCGTCGCGATCGCACTCGCCGGCTCGCTTTCGCCGGAAACCGTTGAGAGAACGATGGTTATGGGGCCTTCGATAATTGCCGTTCGGACCGCCGCATGTGAATCTGGGCGGTCGAGCAATTTATGTGCCACGAAAATTGGGCGGCTGAAAAAAATCCTCGATTGCGCATCACCAAACAGTGGCGCAGTTGCGACAAAAATTTCCGGATAGTCGTTCGCTTTCCTGGCCCGAAAAAATTCGTTGACATTGCTGTAGCGAATGCCGATACTTCCAAGCCATGGCAGGGCAGCATATCGTTGCTGCCAGGGAACGACTTCGATGACGCAGGATCTTTTGGAGGATGACAGTGCCGAATTCCGTGATTGACGCGATACAACAAGGCATTTGGGATTACGAGCCGGAGGAAGCCGGTGAAGACCAATACAGTAGCACGGACGCGCTGCCTGGAACGGATGAGAAGCTAAAGATTTTGGCCAACCGGTTGAGTGATGGAAAGCCACTGTGGCATCCAGAAGATCGACTGACCTATGCGGATCCATTGCGAGCCGTTGAGCAACTGGCGGCTCTTGGCAGGAAAAAACCACGATAGCCAGAACGGACAGACCCTAAAAGAAATACGCCAACCAGAAATGGTTGGCGTTTTTTGTTGCAACCGGGTGAGCGTTTTTTGGTGAGCGTTTTTTGGTGAACGTTTTTGGTGAGCGTTTTTTCTGGTGAACGCTCTATTTGCCGTTCATCAATCGTATCGAGCCATCACCGAATTCGACTTTTAAACCGGCGGCCTCCGCAATCTTTTGCAGAAGCTCCTCAGTGGTAACATCCTTCACGGATACCGAGACAAGCTCCGATTGTTGCTTGTCTGAAACGTCAGGTGCGACATCAAATTCCATGTCGAATTTTGCTGCCAGCGATTTTAGAACTTTGCCGACTGGCAAATTCGTCAGCGTCAGCTCGTGCCTCTTTTCCGCCAGTGGATTCCGCGCGGCAGGCTGACTACCGGGCTTCTTCGATATCTTCTGATGATCTTCGAGCAGACTTCGAACGATGACTTCGTTCGTTTCTTCATCCACTTTGATGAACGCCTGGGGAAACTCGGCGCCGAATTCTTCGGCTTTCTTTTTCGGATCACTCGCTTTGTAACGTCGCTCGATGGACACCGAACGCGGAAAACGCGCCAACAGAATTTTGCGACCCGACTTTCCGTAGCGGAAAGAAGTGTCGAAACCTGCGAGGATCAATGTCGCCTGTTCGGGGAAAGTCATCTTTGGCAAATCCGCAGCAGCCCACAAATCGTGCGGCAATGCCCGAATGTTCGGCACCGTCAGACCGACTCCGGTTGCTGCACGAGCCAGCAACAGACGCGGTTCCGCCAACTCGGGCCATGACAACTGGCTCTTTTTGAGAATTCGCCGATGAGTCGCTTCCGGCAACTCACGAACCTGTTCATTGCGTACCGCCGCAAGCGTCGCGATGCGGGCGCACGCCAACGGCGGCCCGATGTAGAGCACCGGTCCGACTTTGCCAACGCCGAGCTTGAGCTCCGACGCCAATTCGGTCACTGCGTCAATGAACGGCACCGAGTCAACAGAGAGCGTTACCTTCTGGTTCGGCGCAACTCGTCGATCGAGAAAAATGGCGACTCGCTGGGATTCGGCCAACTTCCTGAGTCCGGCTCGAAGCGGCTTATCCTGCCAGGTGAAGCCAATCTCCGACTGGAGCTGCTTCCTGAAATCCGCGCCGGTTCGCCAGTCGACTTTTGGTGGATCGGTGCTCGCGCCCCGGTTCTGCGCATTGCAACTGGCACTCATTATCACTGAAGCAACGAAAAACAGACAAAGAACGAGCGTAACGAGGTTCCGCCGAAGGTTGATTCGGTGCAAGCACATGACTGGCGACTTTGCGGGTTGTGACGATTGCATGACCTTGCTGTGAACGGGAACGGGAACTGATAGCATCGGGAACCCTGCTTTGGATAACAACACGTGGACTTCTCGGCGTGTGATTGAGATGAATCGTTGTGGATTGTCGTGAGGACAATTAAACTCGATCTATCACACCATGCTGAAGATATTCTGTCCACGGCGCTTCGAAACACGAACGTCGTAATGCGAGGATTTTTGTGTCGAGTCAGGAAAATCAAAACCCCTGTTTGGTGAAAATATTTCGCCGATACCTCGACGAGCCTTCAATCGCTTCGTTTATCGCCCGCGTTAGCGACTCGTACAACGTAGCTACGTTGGAACGTCTGGCTCAACTTGGCAATGTGGATAACCGTCGCGCCGCCATTCTCGCGCTTACCTTCCTTGGCAACTACTCTTCCAATCGGGTGATGGCGAAAGCGTTGCACGATAGCGACCGTGGCGTTCGCATGCTCGCGGAGGAAGGTTGCTATTGGGTCTGGAGCCGAGGCGGAAATGCCGAGCAGCAACATCGGCTGGGCAAGATCAAGCGACTGAATCAGGGAGGACTGTTTCGTGACGCCATCGCCATTGCGAGCGAGCTCTGCAAACAGTCACCTGACTACGCAGAGGCCTGGCACCAACTCGGTATCGCCGAGTTCTTTTCAGGTCGAGTCGAAGACTCCATTCAAAGTAGCTGGCGAGCTTTGTCGATAAATCCGTTTCATTTCGAGTCGGCAATTGGACTGGGCCACGCGTATCTGGAAATGGACGACCGTGTCTCTGCGCTGGAATCCTACCAGCACGCAGTCAGCCTGAATCCGAACCTCGAGTCAATTCGGATCCAGGTCGCGAAGATGCAGCGACTATCCTGATCGAAACAAAAAAGTAACCGTTCACGGATACTGACGTTTCCTCAGATTCGAGATGGTGTTGTAGATTCGATGTTGCGTGGCATTTGTGCTCACGCCAGATTTATTGCAGCCGCGTGACCTCGGTCGCTTGCCTGACCTCGGCCCGCTCGCCTCAAGCAACCCTCCTCCGACGCAGTGGTGTCATGCGAAGAATGAGCAGGGCATACCACGCGCCGCGTGAGCAGGGTCGGAGCCTCAGCGACGGGGAGGAGCGGCCAAGCGCGCGTGACATTCGGATTGCGCTGCAACATTTCAGGACCGTTGTGGGCAACGTAAAATTCGCTGCAAGGCCAACTTTACAACACCGCAGCCAGCCCCTTGTCCGCATGAACAGTTACACAAAAAAGCATGCCGGCTGTGAAAGGCAACCGACATGCTCTGGGGTGTTTCGTTATTGAGTCAATCTACTACTGTGCCTGCTCCTGCATTGCCTTATAGGCGGCAGCCGCGTACTGCTCAGGCGAAGACCAAAATTTTTGAAGAGATGCTTCGCTCTCAAACAGGAACATATGCTCGTCGTAGCGGACCCCATGATTGCGTGAACCAGTCGACAATTGGCTGCTGTCACGAAAAGAGACGGGATCGTAGCCGGCCAGAATGGGGCTGTATTTGTCAGGGTCAGCAAGAAACTGTTGCTGCGATGCCGCGGAGTTGAACAGGTAAACACGGCCCCGGTGTCGAGCTCCCCATCGCGTGTCGCCTTTGGCCCAACGATTTTCGTTGTGCAAAGTGACACAGCAATACCCGTCCATCGAAAGGTCACTCGAGTCGGACTTTGGTGACTTGATTTCAGGCTGTTGCGCGGCCACCTGAGCGACCGCAGGATTGGCTGGCTCGGGCGTACCTGCATTCGCTGTCGCAGGCTCACCAATCAGGTGAGTCACTGTCTCGACCATCGTTTCTGGACCGACGACTTGGGCCTGAACCTTTGCAAGCTGCGGAGCAATTGCTTGCTGTGGCGCAATCGTTTGCTGTGGCGCAATAGCTCGCTGTGGCGAAATCGCTTGCCGTGGCGCCTGCAATGTCGAACTCGCCTGCGGCGGAGTCAGCACGACGGGAGCTTCAGCAGGAGCTAACGGCTGTACGAGGTTCGTGGCTTTTTCCGTCACCGCGGCGACAGCTTCTTTGCTCGCATTGACGACTTTGTTCACGACACTGGTCGCAGCCGTGGTGGCTTTTTCCGCGGCGGCCACTTTCTTCTCAAAGAACTCATTCTTGATCACAAGTGATTCAGGGACCCGGGCGGAATGTGGCCCGCTGTTTGTTGCGGCGGCTGGCAGGGCAGGGGGAGGCGTAGGTATTGATTGCGTGTAGCCAACCGAAGGCAATGGACCGTTCGAAGACGGTGTCGCAGCAGGCGTTTGATTTTCTGCTGGCGACGCACCAAAGCCAAGTTGCTGAACCGGCGTCGCTCCGTATTGGCTGGCGAGTGCATTCACACCACCTGCCAACTGGGCATACGCTCCGTTCGGATTACCTGCTGTCGGAATTCGATTGCCGGCTTGCTGTGACTGCTGCCCCGCGACCATGCGGGCGTCCACTGCGTTTGCGGCATTGCTGTTTTGAAAATTGGGGACGCGTCCTGTTCGTGGAATGCCTTCCGGATTGTACTGAGCTTGCTGGTAGCTGTACGGCGACCCGGTGCTGACTGGCGAACCTCCAAACGCATTGTTCTTGCCGTTGGGCCTTCGACTTGCTTGAGGAGTCCGGTTAGCCTGAACCTGAGCCTGCAATGCGTTAGGCGTGAACTGGGCCATCGTGCCACTACCGGCCATCATCTGGCGGTAACGCCATGAAACCTGCCCAAGCATGTTGAGGTAATTCTGTGGATCAGCTGGCGGCGTCATGCGGTGAATTTCGTGCCCGCTCGGAGCAATGATGATATCTGTTGGCCAGGACGTCACCTTGAATTGACGCGCTAGGTCCGGTGACTGACTCGCATTGATTTTCACGGGAGCGTATTGCTGAATCATCGTGAAGCCAAATTGCGGGCGGCTGTAGACGTTCTTTTCCAGTCGCTTGCACGGCACGCATTTTTCGCCGGTAAAGTGCACAAGGATCAAACGGTTGGTGGCAATCGCCTGTTGCCGCGCCGTCTCGAGATCCAGAATCCATGGAATCTTGTCCTCGCCGGCCGCACTCGCGGCGGTCGCTATCAGACATAACGCGACGATCGGTCGACAAAGTACCTTGGGAAGGGCAAGCATTGGTAAGTCCATTGTCTTAAATCACTGGTCGAGAAAACTATCGCTGCTTTGATCATCGACTGATCAACCTTTAGGTTTCAGTGGAAATTGACGGTTAGGTCCTTTTTGCGCTATTTTCTGGGAGTGCCAGCATTGCCAGGGACGACGAATCCCACGGACGATTCGCTGATGTCGTAGACGTTTTGAACAACAAGTCCATTGAAGGGTTTTCAAGACGGAATACGGACGCTACAACGTGATTCAGCGGAACCGGATGTTCCGTGAACGACCAAAAGTCGCGGTTCAGGCCAAATACTGACTTGATATCGTTGCTTGACATGGTCGATACGTTAGGTAAGATTCGATTAGTTGATTTCTGCCTATGCAGTTAGGCGTTCTTGGCCCACATCACTTGGGTCTCCCTTCCGGTAGCTTGTTCTCTTGGAATCCGCGGTTTCCTGAACCTTTCGTGATTTCGATTAGAAGAGTTCTTGCACTTTGGAACTTATGAGCGTCTTTGCTGGTTCTACCAGCGTCTTGAAACCTGCCGACTGTTCCTTGAGCAGCTTTGCAGGACTGTCCCGGATTCGTTCCGCGGTGAGCGTTGCTCATTCGGCATTTGACTCGCGGCAAACGAATTCGCACAAGAACGAACACGTTTCGTGGCTCCACTTCCGGTGGTCCGTGAACGTTGTGGTTAGGACTCAAAAAACGTCGTGATCGCACTTTGTAGTCTGCGATTTGCGGCAGGTAGAGGATTTACCAACAAGGTTTTGTTTCGCGTTCAGTCGCCCACTATATTCGGGAAACTGACCTCGGAACCGACTTGCCAAACTGGCGTCTTTTTACAACACAACAGAATCGCGATAGGGATGTGTTCTTTGCGTTACCAGTAATCTCTGGCTGCGTTGGCCTGCGGCGACGCACACATTCCGAAATCTACGCAACTAGGTGAAATTCTATGGCTAAACGGAAACAAAGCTCACGAGCCGGTTCAGGTTCTTCCGGCGGTGGCGGCGGACGACGTGGCGGTGGCGGCGGTGGTCGTCGCGGCGGCGGCGGCGGAGGAGGAGGCGGCGGCCAAGGCGGTGGTCGTCGAAGACGAAGACGCCCCGGCAGCAACGGTGTCAAACCGGCTGATATGCCCGAGGTCGTCGGAGAAAATGGAGAACCATTGCCGCCCGAGCCAGGATCTGGCCTGCTTGAATTGCACCCCAACGGTTATGGCTTTTTGCGTTCCCCAGCCAACAACTATGACCGGGTTCGCTCCGATGCTTTTGTGCCCGGCACAATGATCGAGAAATATCGACTACGCGAAGGCGTGATGGTCGACGGCATGGTGCAACACGCCCGCAAACAGCAGGGCCCGCGCCTGAAGGAAATCACCAGTGTTGATGGGATGGCGCCCGATGAGTACCTGAACATCAAGTCATTCGATTCACTCACACCGATCAACCCGGAAACATGGTTGCGGCTCGAAACCGGACCAGAACCGCTGACAAATCGTGTAATTGATTTGTTGACTCCGCTTGGCAAAGGCCAAAGAGCGCTCATCGTCGCGCCGCCTCGCACCGGAAAGACAATTCTCCTGCAGCATATTGCACATGGTATCTCCACGAACCACGACGACTTGAAGCTTGTCGTTCTTCTGATCGACGAGCGGCCTGAAGAAGTCACTGATATGAAGCGAAATATCAATGGCGAAGTGATCGCGAGTAGTCTCGATCAGGATGTCGAAAGTCACGTCCGACTTTCCCAGCTTGTTATCGAGCGTTGCAAGCGACTCGCCGAAATGGGGCAGGATGTCTTCTTGCTGATGGATTCGATCACCCGACTTGCCCGTGCATTTAACAAATGGGTGGGAAATACCGGACGAACGATGTCTGGTGGAGTCGACATCAAGGCGATGGACATCCCGAAAAAGCTGTTTTCGGCGGCGAGAGTCTTCGAAGAAGGCGGTTCGCTAACCATTGTTGGCACTGCGCTAATTGACACGGGCAGCCGAATGGACGAACTTATTTTCCAGGAGTTCAAAGGTACTGGAAACATGGAGCTCGTTCTTGACCGAAAACTCTCTGACCGACGTGTTTGGCCGGCCATTGATATTTCCCAGTCGGGTACACGACGTGAAGAGTTGTTGCACGACAAAGAAACTTATGACGCAGTCACCAGGCTTAGGCGGACGCTGAATTCTTTGCACCATGTGGACGCAATGGAACAGCTGACGACGCAGCTTAGTAAGCGAAAATCGAATCGCGAATTTATCGATTTGATCAGCCAAGTCGACTAATCGAAAAGTTGATGAAGCGAAACGGAGGATAAGCGAACTGGCTAGCGGCCCGACTGGAACTCGGGTGCCCGCAAGGGTTGCGGGTTCGAATCCCGTGTCCTCCGCTTCTTTTGATCACGCCGTCGTGAAACGTTTCCATGAAGCGTTTTGCGGCGGCGTTTTCTCATTGGCTTAAGTGACCTAATGGCCTAATTGGCATTTTCGCGTTGTTGACCTTGGCGCTCAGCAATCCCGACATCCTTTGCGAACCACCCTGGTTCAGTAGGGAATCTCGCCGTGATGCCCCGAGCCTTTTTAAAGGTCATCGGATTCCGTAGAATTGCAAGTTAAGCCCCACAAACATGACTGGCCCTCGGGCCACGCACCCATCAGGAACCAACACAAACCATGGAAGCGATTATTGGACTCGTCATGGGGAGCAAGTCGGACTGGGACACGATGAAGCACGCTGCGGATGTGCTTGACTCGTTCGAAATCCCACACGAGCGCAAAGTCGTCTCGGCTCATCGAACGCCCGAGTGGATGGTCCAGTACGGGAGCGAAGCCGAATCGCGAGGGCTCAAGATGATTATCGCCGGCGCCGGCGGCGCTGCTCATCTTCCCGGCATGCTGGCTTCGTTGACGCTTCTGCCTGTCCTTGGTGTTCCCGTCAAAAGCCGTGCTCTTTCAGGCATCGACTCGCTCCTTTCCATCGCCCAGATGCCGGGCGGCGTTCCAGTCGGTACGTTGGCCATTGGTGACGCAGGGGCGAAAAACGCGGCACTGTTGGCGGTTCGAATTCTCGCCAACCATGATGAATCGCTGAAAGAACGACTTCGCGACTACGTAAAACAACAGTCGGCGAAAGTGTTGGAGGACAAATTACCATGAGTGACTCATCAAGTTCATCCAATGCATCCTCTGCGAACGTGAAACAGCCGAAAGGTAGCCACCAGTTTCCACCGGAAACCACGACGATCGGAATGCTTGGCAGCGGTCAACTGGGCCGCATGTTTGCCTTTGCGGCTCATCGACTGGGTTTTCGCGTCCATGTGTTCTCGCCGGAATCCGCCTCGCCGGCTGGACGAGCCGCTGACTTCGAAACGGTCGCCGACTATGACGACGTCGCAGCGCTTGGTGAGTTCGCCAAACAGATCGACGTTGCGACCCTGGAGTTCGAGAATATCCCTGTTGCGAGTTTGCGTATTCTCGAACAGCACGTACCCGTCCGCCCAGGTCCTGGCGTGCTGGAAACGACGCAAGACCGGCTGAAAGAAAAACAGGCACTGTCCCACGCTGGCTTTCCCGTCACTGAGTTTCGAGAGATATGTTCTCTCGCCGAATTGAAGAGCGCCTTCGACGGCGACACCGCCGCCATACTGAAGACGGCCAGCTGGGGTTACGATGGCAAGGGGCAATCGAGAATCCAGACAGCGGACGACCTTGAACCCGCATGGGAAACACTTCAATGTGATCGGGCGATACTCGAAGCGTTTGTCGATTTTGAATGCGAGCTATCGGTCATCGCTGTTCGGTCGGTGACAGGTGAAGTCGCCTGTTATGATCCCGTACGCAACGAGCACCACAACCATATCCTCAGTCGCTCCGTGAGCCCGAGCGGCTTGCCCGAAGAAGTTATCGAAGAAGCAAAACAGATCGCAACAGCGATCGTTGACTCCCTGTCCGTCGTCGGCGTCATGTGCGTCGAGATGTTTCTGACGAGGCAAAATCGTCTGATTATCAACGAGCTTGCACCGCGCCCCCACAACTCCGGGCACCTGACGATTGAAGCGCACGCGACGTCACAATTCGAACAGCAAGTGCGGGCCGTCTGCGGCATGCCGCTCGGTGATACGCGACAAGTTCGCCCTGCCGCGATGTCGAATCT
>CALHZT010000162.1 GCA_938040995.1 uncultured Pirellulaceae bacterium
GACCGCGACCGACGCAAGCATCTTTGCCACCAAGTCGGCAGGTTCCATTGTTCCTGCGACGAGTGGGACTTCTGGTAACTTCGACGTTACTTATACCTTCGAGATCACCAACTCTGGTGTTGAGACACTCACGAATCTCAGTGTGATTGATGACTGGGCCACGCAATTCGGAGGAAACTTCGTCGGGATCGTGCCGGGTAGCGTCACAGTTGGGAATGTAGACGCGACGGTAGCTCCAGGAGTCAACGCGGCTTACGCTGGCGGTGCGACGGAGAATTTGCTCGACGGAACCGGATCGCTCGAATCAGGCCAGTCCTTCTTTGTAACCGTGGTTGTTGAACTGGACCCGGATGCGGACGCTTCCGTACTTGTGAATGGCCAGTTGGTCAATACCGCGATTGCGAGCGGTGACAATCCAGCCGGTGTAACAGTCATGGATACGACGGACGATCCTGGCAACACCACCGACGTCGACGCAGACGGTGATGGCGATGCCGATGATCCAACGACTTACGGTATCACTGACATCCAGGCGTTGAAGGAAGTCGCCGGATTCGTGGACGCTGCGAGTGGAACCGCGGGCAACTTCGACGTCACCTATACGTTCACTGTTTCGAATACAGGAACCGAGGCACTCACGAACCTTTCGGTGATTGATGACTTGGCGACTCAGTTTGGTGGCGCGTTCGTCGGCGTGATTCCAGGTAGCGTCGTGGTGACGAACGTTGACGCTACAACAGCACCGGGTGCGAACGCGACTTATGCTGGCGGTGCGACCGAAAGCCTGCTGGATGGAAACGGAATACTTGAAAGTGGTCAGTCGTTTACGGTCAGCGTGACCGTGGAAGTCGACCCGGATAGTCCGACGGCTGTTCTGAATGCAGGCGGTGGCCTGGAGAATACTGCTACAGCCAGCGGTGAAAATTCCGACGGCGACGTGGTCAGCGATACGAGTGATGATCCGACCAATGCCGCGGATGTTGATTCGGATGGCGACAATGACGCTGATGATCCAACCGCTGTCAGCTTTGCCAATATCGCAGTTGCCAAGGAAATCGTCGGTACACCGACGGAACTGGCCAACGGAAATTATGCAGTCACGTATTCGATTGTTGTTCAGAACACTGGCGCCGATACTTTAGACAACGTTCAAGTGACCGAAGACCTACTCGGAGAATTTGGAAACGCGTTTGTCGATGTGATAACTTCTCCGTTGGTTACTGACGGGAATGCTGCGGCAAGGCTTTATGCGATCAACACGGTCGGTCAGCTGTACGAAATTAGTCCAGTCGACGGGACCATCAGGAATACGTTGCCGCTCCCTGTTGGCGATGATCAGGGCATGGCGCTTGGATACGATGGTATCCATCTTTGGTACGCAACCGAGGATGCGCTTTATCAGCTTGACCCTGATACCGCCGCCGTCGAGATGCAGTGGACTCTGCCCAATAATGTCTTTCGGGATGGTCTGGGAATTGTCGATGGCCTGATCTATCTGCAGGTTAACAGTGTGCAGAATGAGATTGATGTCTTTGATCCATCGGTCGGCGCGATTGTGAACAGGTTGGACCTTGATGCGGCAAATCCCGGGGCGGGCATCGGCTTTGTGTCCGAGGGGCTCGCCGGTATGAACGGTCAATTACTCGTGACGGAAACCGACTTGTCGAATGAGACCATCTACTTTATCGATCCGGCGACCGGCGTCATAACGGGCCAGTTTCCAACGATTCTCGACTTTAGCCCTTCCAGTATTGGCGTTGTTGGCGACGAAATTCACGTCGGTTCAGCCGGTGATTTAGTTCACGTCTTTGATGTAAACGGCACGCTCCTTCGGGAATATACGTTGAACACAACGTTCGATAACGTTCAGGGGCTTTCTGGTGATTCTGCAACCGTCGATCCACGCATTGGCCAGTGGGACGGTGGCTTAGGCGGTAGTGGAAATGTCGGCCTGCTAAGTCAGGGTGTGAAGTTGGCGGCTGGGGAGTTTATCGAGATCCAGTTTACGGTTGAGATCGACACTGCCGGTAACACGGTGTTCCTGAATCAAGTGCAAGCCACCGGTGATTCGGCAGGAGGCGTAGTGAGTGATGTTTCGGATTCTGGTAACGACCCAACTGGTGACAACCCGACAGCGCCGGGCGATTCAGGAACCGCCGACGATCCCACGCCGTTGATCATTCCGCGCGTGAACGCAGTCAAGACGATTGCTGGTACGCATACTGACAATGGGGATGGTACGGCAACGATTCCATTCTCGGTCACGCTTGAGAATACGGGAACTGTTGATCTGGTTGATCCTTCGATTGTCGACAACGTTCAGTCGCAATTGGGAGCAGCTGTGTTCATGAGTGTCAATTCCGTCGCTCTTGATGCCTCTGGAGTTGTGAACGGGACCGCTCCGGCTGGTTTGAATTCACTTTGGGCAGGTAACGACGGGGCAAATATTCTCGATGGCTCGGGAGCTTTGGCCCCCGGCGATTTTGTCACCGTTACTTTCAATGTTGTGGTCGACGTTTCTGCCCTCCAGACCGCTCCTGTCGAAAATCAGGCGACTGGCGGAGGTGTATTCGATCCAACGGCAGGCGTACCAGGTGATGAGGTTACCGTAAGTGACTTGTCCGATAGCGGTACAGATACACGCGGTGCGAACCCCGGGCAGCCCGGTGATACTGGTGGCGCTGATGACCCAACTCCTGTCAGTCTGTCAGCGGTATCGGCAATCAACGTGGAGAAAACTGCCGGGTCACTTGTGGACGCCTCAAGCGGAGCGGTTGGCAACTTTGATGTGACGTACACGTTCACGATTACGAACTCCGGATCCGAAACCCTCGATAATCTGACTTTGATTGATGACTGGGCGACTCAGTTTGGTGCCAACTTTGTTCGAATCGTGCCTGGCACGCTCGCGGTCACGAATGTCGATGCGACAACAGTACCGGGTGCGAATGCCGCTTACGCTGGTGGAGCCACGGAGAATCTGCTCGACGGAACAGGTGCTATCGAGGCCGGCCAGTCATTCACGGTCAGTGTGGTCGTGGAGCTGGATCCGGATGCCGATCCGAGTGTTCTGGTGAACGGTCAGTTCGAGAATACGGCCATTGCATCGGGTGAGAATCCGGCGAATGTCGTCGTGATGGACGAGTCGGATGATCCGAACAACGCCACGAACGCCGATCCGAACGCGGATGGAAATCCAGACGATCCGACGCTCTACGGTATTCAGGACGTTTCGGTCACGAAAGCATCCACCGGATTGACTGCCGCATCCAGCGGAACCGCCGGCAATGCAGATGTAACATTTACTTTTGTCTTCACCAACACCGGAAGTGAAACACTCAGCAACCTGTCGCTGATTGATGATCTTGCCACCAACCTTGGCGGAGCGTTTATTGGCGTGGTTGGCAATGTGACGGTGACGAACATCGACGCAACGGCGGCTCCGGTAGCCAATGCAGCGTTTAATGGTGCATCCGTGACCGAATTGCTCGCCGGAAATGCGACTAACGTCCTTGAGAGTGGCCAGTCGTTCAGCGTGACGCTTACTGTCGAAGTCGATTTTGACAATCCGACTGCGAATCTGGTGAACGGGCAACTGTTCAATATTTCGACTGGAGCCGGCCAGTCGCCATTGTCGGGTGTCGTCACGATGGACGAATCGGACGATCCGACGAATCCAAATTCACCGTTGAACGATCCGACTTCCATCGGAGCCGTCGATCTGACGCTGACCAAAACGGACAATGGAGCCGTTGCGGTTCCTGGCGGCACGATTGAATACGTGTTGTCCTACGCGAATGTTGGCGTGGTCACTGCGACTCAGGTACACATCGATGAGACCCTTCCTGCCGGTGTCACCTTCGATCCGACGGCAAGTACCGCTGGCTGGTTTGAAGTGAGCCCGGGCGTGTTTGAGTTCCCGATTGGCGATCTCGCTCCCGGAGAGACCGGGTCGGCTATCTTTGCGGTCGTCGTGGACGATGAAGTTCCCGCCGGTTTTGAGTTGGTGAGCAATACGGCCTTCCTCCACTCCGACGAACCGGGCTTTACCGACAACAACCCCGCGGACAACACGGCAACCGATGATACATCGGTCAATGCGGCTCCGGACTACGTGATTACCAAGGACGACGGCCTGGCGAGTGTTTCCGTTGGCGACACGGTTACCTATACGCTCACGATTTCGAACGTTGGCAACCAGGATGGTACGGGAGTTGTGATCATTGACACCTTCCCGGCTGAATTCCTGACCAACGTCAGTGCGAATCTGGGTGGAGTCGTCGATCAGGTGAATGGTACCGTGACATGGAACTTTGCGTCCATCATGGCCGGCGACACGATTTCACTCACTGTCACCGGAGATGTGACCGGGCCATTGCCAGCTGGAGTCGACACGCTGACAAACACGGGTGACGTTAGCGATGACGGAACCAACGGAACCGATCCGACACTGAATAACAATACGGATACGGACGTAAACGCCTTCAATGGTGCTCCTGACCTCGTCGTTTCAAAAGACGACGGGCTCACCTCGGCAGCTCCTGGCGACTTGATTCAGTACACGGTTTCCGTCACCAACAGTGGAACGCAGGATGCGACCGGAGTCGTTGTTACCGATGACTTCCCGCCATCGCTGCTGATTAACGTTGTGGCGAGCGGCGGTGGAATTGTCGATGCCGCGAACGGGACCATTACCTGGAACGTGGGTAACCTCGCTGTCGGCGACTCGGCTGTATTCACCGTGGATGCCGAAGTCATCGGTGTACTGGATTCCGGAATCGACAGCGTAACCAACAGTGCCAGTGCGGCGGATGACGGGACGAACGGTGCTGATCTGAACCTCGCCAACAATTCGGACACTGATACGAACGTGCTCGATGCGGCTCCGGACTACGCCGTCACGAAAGACGACGGCCTGTCCTCGGTCTCACCCGGTCAAACAGTAAGCTATACGATTACCGTTTCGAACGTGGGCAATCAGGACGGTACGAACGTCGTGATTACCGATTCGTTCCCGGTTGGATTGCTGTCGACCGTCATTGCTGATGGCGGCGGAGTCGTAGACGCTGCAGCGGGCACGATCACTTGGAACCTGTCGTTCCTCGAAGCCGGTGACAGTCAGACCTTCACGGTGACGGGGCAGGTTGTGGACGCGATTCCTGCGGGAATCGACAACGTTGTTAATTCCGTCTCAGTGACCGATGACGGCAACAACGGAGCCGACCAGAATCTGACGAACAACTCGGCCGAGGACAGCACTGTCCTGAACGCGGCTCCGGACCTTTCGATTGTAAAGACGGTTGATCAGACGACTGTCGAAGAAGGAGATACTCTGGTTTACACCCTGAGGTACTCCAATATCGGCAATCAGGACGCGACCGGAGTTCTCATTGAAGAGCAACTGCCGCCTGGAACTGTGTTCGATGGGGCTCGGAGTTCGGCCGGCTGGGATCCGCAAGGTGGAGGACATTTCCACTTCTTTGCCGATAACCTTGCCGTTGGCGAAGTCCGTGAGATTCAGTTCGCAGTGACGGTTGTGGATGCGGCTGCCGCAGGTGGCTCAATCTCCAATACGACATCGCTGGCCGATGATGGCCTCAACGGTGCCGATGGCGATACGAGTAACAACAGCAGCGTCTCTCCAACGTCGGTTGTTCGAGTCGATGTTGCTGACGACGTGATCTCCAAGCGTTCCTTCCTGGCAAGCACGATGTCAGGCATTTACGATTTCCTGACGCCTCGCTAACGGGTCGCACGGAGCGGGTCGCACCGAGGTCTCGGGCGGCGTGAGTGCGCTCTAGCCGATTTTCGACAGCCGATTGAATCAAAGCCTCGCGCTCTGCGCGGGGCTTTTTCTATGCCACTTTCGGGGTTTGGTGTTGATCAAATGCATCACGGCCTTTCTCGCAATCGTTACAAAGCGTGATGCCTTCGGGTGGTGCGTAGGAATGGCCCTTCGGACGTGGAGATATCTCTCATTGGGCGGGGAATAAGCCACATTTGGGGAAGATAACACCAGTCATCGGAGCCCTGTCAAATGTCCAGATTCGTAATGTTCGGCCTGCTTTTCTTTGGTCTGCTTGCGCCTAGCGCTTCGGCGCAGCGTCGGTTCCTGCGTCGTAAATGTCGTGACTGCCAACAGGCGTCGGCTCCGCTGGGACAACACATGGGACAAGTCGCCGAAGTCCCTTTTGTTACCGAGGCTCCATTCCAGGGTGCGGTGGTTGAAACTGTTGCTGGGCCCTTTCCAGCGAGTCCTTCCAGTCACGTCGTAGAATCGTCGACGGCTCCCATTCCATTCGCGCGTCAACCTGCTCATACAAGAAGCAACGAGAACATGACGGCTGGAGTCGTGTTGCCGGAAGCCCGACCAGAATCGCGATCGAACTCGAATGTAAAATCGCAATCGAAAGATTGGGAAGGTCGATTGTTTTCGTACGAACCGGCTCGCCGGACTCTCGCGGTATCGGAACCAAAAGGATCGTTCACGCCTCTTCAGCTCAGAGAGGGAGTAAACTCCAGAGCTGTAAGAAATGAAAGCGGCAAGCATGTCCAGGGTAATGGCGAGCTAACCAAGCCTGGTAAGGTCGGTGGACTTTATCTGCAGCCGGCGAAGCTTGACAGCAGGACTCGTGAGCAGCAACAAAATGACGCGTTGATCCTCGATGGCCGCGCAGTCGCTGGTGCCACCGCAGCTTCGACATTGTCCACCGATTCATCGGCCAGTTCGCGATTGACGCCTGCCGTTGCTCGTTCGAAGGCAGCCACCAGGCGAACCAGGTCAACGGCTGGAAACCTGGGATGGCTTTGGCTGTTACCATTGGCATCGTTGCCGCTGGCGTTGTTCGCGCTGAGAAAGCGTCGTTCCGCTGCGGCATTGGCTGCGACTGATGCACATAATGAGCCGGCTACCTGGGGCGCGATGAAACCAGCAACAGCGACGGCCGCAACAATGGCTGGGGCAAAGGCGGCGGTGAACAGGTCCGCGTCGGCAACCAGGCCAGCCGCAAAGATTGAGTCGTCGACGAAGGTAGTCGCACCCAAGCCTGTCGCAAAGACAGCGTCCACAACCAGGGTAGTCGCAACTGCAAATGCTGAATCGAAAGCTGCGGTCACGACAAGCGAGGCTGTCGTAGCTACAGCAGCCGCTACGGCAGCGGCCGCCGGAGTTCGTGCCAATTCCGCTCGAAAATCATCGGCGGAGTCGGCAGGGGCTGAGTTGTTGCCAATCGTTGGTGTTGAGATCGGCGCGAGCGAAGAAAAGAGAACGTCGGGTGTTATTCGCCAGAGCTACAGCAAAGGCGGCTTTGAGGGTGATGCGGCAAAGAATGGTGTTTGGCAGAAGCGTGCACGATTCACGACGAATATGGATGTGACATCGCATCGGGACAACCTCACAACGATCGAAGGCATTTGCCCCAAAACGCAGAGTCTCCTGAACGCCGCCGGAATCCGGACGTTCGAAGACCTTGCGGCTTCGACTTCGGCACAGCGCATCGAAGCCATGTTGCCGGGTGGTTCGCGTTTCTCGGCCAAGGACACAACCGACTGGTCGCGACTGGCTCGTCTTACCATCGCACCGGCAGAAGGTGGTTCGACCGGTGAGTATCGCAATGCGTATAACCAGTTCGAACATCGTGAGCGAGATGCCGGAAATTTCGTCAGCCGCGAATCCGCATCTCTGGACACGCAGCCAGTTCAGCGAGACGACTTGACGGCGATCGAAGGCGTTTGTCCGGACACGCAGGAGTTGCTTTATAACGCAGGTATCACGACTTATGCCCATCTTGCGACGGTTGACTCGCCAAGAATCGAAAAGGCCCTGAAGGCTGGTGGTCCGGCATTCAGCTTGCGAGATACTTCACGGTGGTCGCGCGAAGCCAAAGCGTTCTCGCTAAACGGGCGAATGAACAATCGTAGAAGCGAATCCCGTTCGCAATGGCGCGATGATTTTACAACGATTCGTGGAGTCGATTCCGAAGTGCAGAGGCTTTTCTTCGAAGCGGGCATTTACAACTTTGGCGATCTTGCCATTGCAGACCGTGGCGCGCTCAAGAATACGCTTGTAAGGCAAAACTCGCGTTTCGCATCGTTTGATGTGGATCAATGTTGTGAGCAAGCCATGCGATTCGTGCCTGAAGATTTCTGGGGCGACGGCGAACGTGAGGCGTTGGAAGATGCGAGGGATCTGCAGCAAGAGATGGATCACTTCACAGGCCTATGGGGGCTCGTGAGAGAGAAGGTGAAAAAGGGCGGCGAACAGATGCTCGAGAAAATTAATGCTGGTTTTAACGAGTA
>CALHZT010000163.1 GCA_938040995.1 uncultured Pirellulaceae bacterium
GAAAATACGAGGTTCAGTCCTTCCGAACACAGTGCTGAGGCCGGTGCTTGTAGCTTGTCCGTCGCCGCTACCTGAACGAATTTCAGCCGCAAGGGAATCTCATTGCAAACATCAATTTGCCATGCCCCATGTCACGATAACGTTTGGATAACGCGGTCCGAGTATTCAAGGTTAACCGAGCGACGCAGCCGGGTACACTGTGGCGCAGCCACCCGGCGGAGTTGCGAGCCATGGCGGTATATTCGGCTCGCGTTCATCCACTTGTTATCGGGCAATCTGCTTGAAGATACAACTATTAGTTTTCGGGCCTGAAGCTGAGGGCTTCACAGGCAGTGTGTTTGGTTCGGGCTTGCGTACAGGACGGCGTGGCAGGCAAATCAATCGCGTTGCTGAAGGTTGGCGAGTTTTGGTAGCCAAAGGGCCGTGAGCGGCGAAAAAATGCAGACAGCTTGGGCGGTAGTGTAGAAAGCGAACAGGAATGAGTCTTTAGCGTGTCCATGTTTTGCGATCATGCAAGCAAGAGCCGATGCTGCGCCGATCCCCATTGCGATATTTACGACATTTCGCCGGAGTGTTGAGAGTAGTACTGCCGCAAAAGGCACAGTTAGCCATGGCAGCCAAGTAAGTGATGTGTGGGGTGCCCCGGAATCTTGAAAGGCAGCAAGCAGGCCAAAAGATATACCGTAGATGGTAACGAGCACGGCAAGGTTGGTAACTGAAAGCTGGATTCTCGACTCACTATTTATGCGGATCATGCTGAAACGTGCTGGCGATGTGAATTTGGGGCCGATGCGTGCCTGTGGACGAACACTCCGCAGCGTGTTAATTGTTCCGCCCGATAACATATATTCTTACGACGACTTGATAATTGGCGCCGAGCTGTGACTGAGTTTGCGTTAGTTGCGGTCCGATGTCAATGTTTGGGTAGCTGCGGGTTTTATTGCGAAATCGCGATTTTGGCAGTTTGGCGTTTTATTGGGAATGCTCGCTATGCCGGGCTGGTGGCTTTTCTGCGAATAGTGTACAAAAGGGCACTTAAGGTGTGAGGTAGTGTTCGTTTGTTGGGGTGTGCCATGAAGTTGCTCGATCAAGTTAGAAGCCTTATGCGTGCGCGGCATTTGGCGATTCGGACTGAAAAAGCCTACGTAAGATGGATCTACAAGTTCCTTAAGTTTCACCGTGACAGCAATGGTCATTGGCGACATCCCGAAGAGATGGGGTCAGCCGAGATCAATGCTTTTTTGACTTATCTAGCTGTGGAACGAAAGGTCGCAGCGAGTACCCAGAATCAGGCTTTGAGCGCTCTCTTGTTACTTTTTCGTGACATCCTTCTGAATGACCGTGTCGATATCGAAGCGATTCGAGCCAAGCATCCCGAACGCATCCCCGTCGTCCTCAGTGGCCAGGAAGTCGCGAATGTCCTTCGGGAGATTCGACTTGGACCTTGCCGGACGATTGCAGGGCTCCAATATGGTGCCGGTTTGCGATTGCTCGAGGCTTGCCGATTGCGAGTTAAGGATGTTGATTTTGGACGCAAGCAGATTCACATTCGAGACGGCAAGGGAGGAAAAGATCGCGCAGTGCCGCTGCCTGACAAGTTGCGAGATGGTCTGGAAGGGCAGATGGAGCGAACGCGGGTGCTGCACATGGCGGATGTGTCAAAAGGCGCCGGATGGGTATGGCTGCCGTTCGCGCTCGCTGAAAAGTACCCGAATGCTGGCCGAGAGTTGGGGTGGCAGTACGTTTTTCCAGGCAGCCGTATCAGTGTGGATCCACGACAAGGTGAAGGTTCGCCGGGGCGAATTCTTGGGCCGGGACGACATCATATTCATGCAAGCACCGTTTCTAAACAGGTGAAGCGTGCGATGAAAAATGTCGGAATTACCAAGCACGCCAGCTGCCATTCGTTTCGCCATAGCTTCGCGACTCATTTACTGGAGGAAGGAAAGGACATTCGGACTATTCAGGAGTTGCTCGGCCATAAGGATGTTAGTACGACGATGATCTACACGCATGTGAGCAGCGTCGGTGCGACTGGTGTCACCAGTCCCCTGGATCGGTTGTTGGGTGGCGATGGCAGCGTTCAAGAGCCAGCCGAATCGTACTCCTTGCCACCGATTCTTCGATTTGGAAAGCCGCGTTTCGTGTGGGCAAAGTCGATTGGTGAATGGAGCTGCGTTGTTCGAGAAGTGTTTCTCGGGTCAAGGGATGCGCTGCATCTGCCAGCGGTGAGAGGCGCCGGTATGGGAGGTATTCATCCTGACTGGTTGGGCGCGTTGAGTTGAAGCCGGTCAGTCCCGGGCTTGTTCATTCTGGTAAGGCGAAAGGCGATTGAGAATTTGCCAATAAGACATCGGTGGCCTTGGCGACTCAAGAACGCAAGTCGGTAGATTTTTCCGTCGCTCGACTAAACCGTAACCGTGCACGGATATTGACGTTTTCCCAGGTTCGAGAGGGTCAGGCACAAATTTTCGGCGTTTGTCCGCAAAGCGAAATAAGTAAGTTTGCCGCCGAAAAATTGAGCCAGACCCTTGCCCGCGTGAACGGTTACCCTAAACCAGTTCTGCCGGTGCGAATCGAAAAGGTAACCGTTCACGGATATTGACGTTTCCTTAGGTTCGAGAGGGTCAGGCACAAATTTTCGGCGTTTGTCTGCAAAGCGAAATTAGTCAGTCTACCGCCGAAAAATTGAGCCAGACCCTGGGGTGTTGTAAAGTTGGCCTTGGAACGGATTTTGCGTTGCCCAGAACGAACGCGAACTGTTGCAGATACATCGACGCGTATGGCCGCTCCTCCCCGTCGCTGAGGCTCCGACCCTCCTCACGCGACACGTGGTATGCCCTGCTCATTCTTCGCATGCCACCACTGTGTCGGAGGAGGGTTGCTTGGGGCGGGCGGCCGAGGTGAGGCAAGCGGCTGCAATAAATATGGCGTGAGCACAAATGCCACGCAATATCGAATTTACAACACCCCAGCCAGACCCTTGCCCGCGTGAACGGTTACTCGAAAAGGTTTTTTCGTTTCAACTGTCAGCCGAAGAGGATTAGCCAAGGTTGGCGTTCAGGTTCCGAGCATGAAAGAACCGGACGCTAACGCGCTAACGCGTGGCGGCTGATGTGTCGGCACGACCGTTTCTTACGTGCGTTTCGACAAACGACCAAGACGGCTAAGCAACTATTTGGCGATGTCAATCCATACCAGACGGTGATCGGAGGCGTCTACGAGGTCGTGTTCCGGCTCGTTACTGGCGGGCCAATAAACGCCGCTTTCAATCGTATTCAGGCTGGAACTCGGTAAGACGTAATCAATCCGCAAATTGCCGACTCGTTTACCAAAATTTCCAGTGTCGCTGGCTGGATCGCTGATATGTTTCTTGTTGGCTTCACCAGCCGTCGAGGCTTCTACCGCTCCTTTGCTCGAAGGGATGATTGTCGAGTTGACGAGCGGACTTTCAAGTAAAAGCTGCATCGGCGAATCCGTGCTGGAACCGTCGACTGGATCCGCGTTCAAGTCGCCGGCGATAACAAAGTGCGAATTCGGGGCGATGCCGCCCTGCTCTCCTTTGTCGTCGTAAATGTATCCGGAGCGTTCGGAGTCAACGTAGTCAGCAAAGAACCGAATTTCGTCGTGGTTGCGTGTCCCGTTTCTGTCTTCTGGGCCATCAAAAACGGGTGGCGTTGGGTGGGACACCAGAAAGTGAACTGTTTTGACTGCGCCTTTATCCGAAATGCCAATAGGTACATCCCAGTGACTTTTGGATGACAGACGAATCTTTTCCATTTCTTCAGCAGCGTAATAATTCTGCCCGTCTACCTGAGGCAGTTTCGCATCTGGCATATCTTTCCACAGAAAATTCTGGAATGTACGAATCGAGTCGCTTTCGATGGGGAATTTCGAAAACACAATCATGCCATATTGTCCCGGGAATTTGCCATAGCCGAAGGCGTCTTCCGGGCCGTCGGTTTTGCCATCTTTGTTGAGGTCCATGTTGGATGCGATTCCCGTATTGACCGGAGCAAGGAACCGATACGGATAGTTAATGGCTTTGGCGGCGCCGTGATCTTTGGCAAGGTACTTGTCGTGAAGGGCTGTCGCTGCGCGGTGCTCGTCGTCATAGTCGACTTCGTTGAGTAACAAGATGTCCGGACGGACGCGCTGGATGATCTCGGCAATTTGGTGCGCGGGTACGCACGTGCCGGTTTCAAGTTCGGTGGCAAGAGTAAGGGCCTCGGGGCGGTTGAGCGCGGTGTTGAATGTGGCGACTCGGATTTTTTCCGGTTGCGAGTTGCGAGTTGCGAGTTGCGAGTTGTTGGGGGGCGAAGGTTGTTCTATGCCGGGAGAAGTTTCTTGTTTTCCGCATCCGATGAGGGTGCTGATGGTGAGCAGCAGAAGGGTGGAGATTGATTTTCGCATTGCAAGATGTCAGGTGTCGGGGGTTGGCGGGGGAAGTCGCTTTGAACAGATCGTCGCTACTGTGATATATTTCGAAAGGGTAAGTGTATCGTCGTGAATGGAGAGATATGAGTACAGTGCAGACGATTTCTGTGGACGGGCTTCGTGGATTGCAGGCGAGTGACGAGTTGCGAGTTGCGAGTTGCGAGTTGCGAGTTGCGAGTGACGAGTTGCGAGTGACGAGTTGCGAGTGACGAATGTTTTGTTGGGTCGGAATACTTATAAGCGGGAAGAATCAATCAAATCAGGCGATATCAGTTCTGGACGTTCTTGGGCCGTTGGGTGGTATGCGCTTTTGGCGCTGCTGTGCCTCGCGGCGTTTCTTCAAGTCCGGTCTTTTGATTTTCTCGGATATGACGATGCAAACTACATCGGCAAGTCTTCGACGACTGCTCTTATCGGCAGGGGGCTGACCACGGAGGGTTTTCGTTGGGTCTGGACGGCGGACGCGATGAGCCTATGGGAGCCACTGAGTTATCTTTCCCATATGGTGGATGTGCAGTTGTTTGGCAATGAAGCCGGAGATGCCGCCGGCCATCATTTGCAGAATCTCCTCATTCATATTGTGAACGCGTTTCTTGTTTTTTCGCTTCTGTTCCAGGTCGGAGGATCGGCGTTGCCTCGCAAGAGTCGCCGGTGGAAGTGCGCCGTTGCATTTTTCGCGTCGGCGATGTTTGCCGTGCATCCCCTACGAGCCGAAACGGTTTGCTGGATATCTGAGCGGAAGGGGCTCCTCTGCGCGATGTTCGTTTTGGCGTCATTGTGGACTTACGTGCGGTTCGCGATCACTGGCCGTCTGCGATGGCTGGTTGCCAGCGCAGTGTTGACTGGAATGGGGATGATGAGCAAGCCGGCGGCGGTGGTCGTCCCGGTGCTCATGGGATTGTTGGACATCTGGCCGCTACGCCGTTGCGGTTTTGAACCGGCGGATGATTCGCCATTTTCGCTGGCGAGCGCGTTGCTACGACAGGTCGCAGAAAAGTGGCTGGTCATTTTGATGGCTGTCTTGATGGCTGCCGTCACTATTTACGTGCAGTTGAACAGCAACACTGAAAAGTTGATTGGTGCCAAGTCGCTCGCGAGCCGAATTGCTCATGCGCCAGCGACGGTCGCATTCTACCTGCAGCGCACGTTTTTGCCTCGCAACCTCTCTTTTGAATATCCGTACCCTTCGGCGGACAGCAGTTTGGTTTATCTCGCTGTGAGTGCGTTGTTATTTGTGGCATTGACGGTTGCGGTTATTGTTTGGCGAAAGCGCTGGCCATCGCTCTTCTTTGGTTGGGGCTGGTTCGTAATCTGCTGGTTGCCGGTTTCTGGTCTGGTATATGTGGGATCCAGTTTTACGACGGACCGGTACACCTATCTGCCTCATGTCGGATTGTTCTTCGGCATCGTTTTCTGGATCGCATCGTGGGGCGATCCAAAGGATTCGGCGCAGCTAGAAAATCAGCCCGCAAAGCAACAAGCGAACAGATCGGATGCTCCCGGCGACTTGGGGGAGGCGGTTGGTGCGAGTCGGATGTTGGCAGCGTCGATTGCTGGTGGATTCTTGTTGGTTGTGTTGGCGTTTCTCAGTTACCGCCAGGCGGCGACTTGGCAAAGCGACATCACGCTGAATCAGCACGCGGTGGTGGCTCAACCGAAATCCCCAACGGGACATCTCAACCTTGGGGTGGCGCTTGAAAAGAAGGGGCGTTTTGCGGACGCGATACCGCATCTGCAAAATTCGGTGGCCGTCGACGAGACTTACACGGGACAATACAGTCTTGGTCGCGCATTGTCCCAGGTTGGGCGTTCGCAGGAGGCGATGGTGGCGTACCAAAGTGCGGTTGAGATTAATCCCGAGTATGCCAAGGCGTGGCACAATCTCAGTTTGCTGGAATTCGAGTCGGCTGAAACCATGCAGGCGGTGGATCCGGCGATCGAGCATGTGATGAAGGCGTTGAATCTCGTCAAAGGCAACAATGTCATCTATCTCAATAGTCTGGCTGCGATGCTCATTCGACAGGAACGATTTGATGAAGCCACCCAGGTGGTGACTCGTGCCCTTTCTCTCGGGGCGTCGAATCCGGCCGTTCAGCAGGAATTGCAACGGAAAATGCGGGATTTGCGGGCCGCAAAGGATGCCCAGTCGGATTCCGGCTGATTCATTCGGCGGTGATTTTTGATACCGCCGATACGATAGGTGTGATACCTGGATACGTTGTTTGGTGCTTTTTGCCCGATCGCGTTTTCAGTGCCACCTACTTTCGCTCACGAAAAAACGCCCATACCGATGACGAATCCGCCCTATCAAATCCGCTGCAAAGAGTTTTCGGATGGCCCGATTGATGGTGTCATTGTGACTGCGTTGCAGCAGCATGAAGACGAGCGTGGCTGGCTGGTCGAGTTGTTTCGTAAAGATGAAATTGGGTCCAAGTCGATTCCGGTGATGGGCTATGTCAGTCAGACAAAGCCCGGCGTGACGCGTGGTCCGCACATGCATTATTCGCAAACCGATCATTTTGTTGCGATGGGGCCCGGCGTCGTTGAGTTTTGCATGTGGGATGACCGGGCTGACCAGCCGACATTTGGGAATCGTATGACGCTAACTACAGGTTCCACCACGCCGCTGCGGATCAGTATTCCGCCGATGATTGTGCACGCTTACCGCAACATCAGCGACGAGCCGTGTCGTTTGATGAACTTTCCCGATCAGCTGTATGCGGGGGATGGGCGAAAGTCGCCGGTTGATGAAGTCCGGTTTGAAGATATTTCTGATCATCCATTTTGCTGGTAGACACAGAGGGTAGGCGCGCGTGTGTGGCATTGTTGGTTTCGCCGGATTCTCCCAGCCCGAGCTGTTGGCAAAAATGTCGGCGGCAGTGATCCATCGTGGCCCTGATGGGAGTGGCGAATTCTGCACACGCGACTTACCCGACGAGCATCCCGAAGTGTCGATGGCGATTCGGCGGTTGGCGGTCATTGACCTGAAAACTGGCGATCAGCCGATGTCGCAGCACGATTGCACCGTTGTATATAACGGTGAGATTTACAACTTTGTCGAATTGCGTGAATCGCTCGTTGGCGCGGGCAACCGGTTCTCGACGACATCGGATACTGAAGTGCTGCTGCACGGGTATCGTGAATGGGGTTGGGAAGGCTTGCTCAACCGGCTGAACGGAATGTTCGCGTTCGCGATTTACGACGCGAAGATTCAGGAGCTGCTAATCGCTCGCGACCGAGTCGGACAAAAGCCGCTGTACTATGCGTTCCTGAATGGCCGTCTGTTGTTCGGGTCCGAAATCAAGGCTTTGCTTCAAGCCGATTTTCTTTCGCGCGATTTGAATCACGCGTCGGTCGATCAGTTTCTTGCGCTTCGTTATGTGCCGCAGCCGAATACGTTGCTGCGCGATGTGCAAGTTTTGCCGGGCGGCCATTCGCTAAGGTACGCCGACGGCCAGTTGGAAATTGAGCGATACTGGTCGCCGCCTGTCACACAGCAGGATCATACGTTGCGAGCTAATCTGCGGTCGCAGTTTGAGGAGTTGCTGGACGCCGCGGTTGCGAGAACGATGCGTTCGGACGTTCCGGTGAGTGCGTACCTGAGTGCGGGAGTCGATTCGAGCTTGCTGGTGTCGACGATGCTGCGGCAGTCGGATTCGCCTTTCTCCGGACGCACGTTTTCGCTTGGGTTTGGATCGCCCATTGACGAATCCGCCAAAGCCGCCGAGCTCGCGCAGCACTTTGGGCTGCAGCATACCGACGTGCGAATGACGGCGGACGATTTTTCCGAGCTTCCACGCGTGCTCTATCATCTTGAGCGTCCGATTGGGGAGCCGCTGGTATTGGCCTATGACCGGCTGGCTAAGGAAGCCGCCTCGCATGGCAAAGTCGTCGTTAGTGGTGAAGGAGCCGACGAGTTGTTTGCCGGCTATTCTTTTCATCGCGTGATTCGGATGGCGGAGCGGTATTTTACGGCAGTGCCCAATGGCTTTCACGACAAGTTGTTCATGCCTCTGTTGCGGGCGATGCCGGTCGCCCTGCTCAACCGCTTCTTCAGCTTTCCGGCGTACTTGGGCGACGCAGGCAAAGAGCGATTCGTCAAGTTTATGAGCAGCTACCGTCGCTACGATCTCGGCGCGAATTACGTGGCACTTCGTTCGCTAATGGATATCGACGATCGCACCGCGCTTTACTCCCGCGAGTTTCGTGGCGCGGCGACCAGCGAGTGGATTCATCGAGTCGGCGACTTGACGGCCCGGCCGCTTGAGCGACTGCTGAATCTTCAGTATCACGACTGGTTGCAGGATTTTGCACTGTTGCGACAGGACAAGCTTTCGATGGCGCACGGACTTGAAGTGCGGCTGCCTTACCTCGACCATACGCTGATCGATTTCGCTGCCAGCTTGCCCGAGCGTTGCAAGCTGCAGCGGCGTCGAAACAAATCGCTATTGCGCGAAGTCGCTCTTCGTCGCTTGCCGAAGAAGAATGCGATGCGGAAAAAGCAGGCGTTTTATTTTCCACTTGAGTCGCTATATCGCAATCGGCAATTTCAGGAGATAGTAAACGACTACCTGGATCCGGAACGGATACGCAGCCGCGGGATCTTTGACCCAGCAGCGATCAAGCAATTGCGGAAGCGAGCCGCACGTGGCGAGTTTCTGGTGCTCAAGCAGGTGATGGCGATTGTGATGTTGGAAATGTGGATGCAGATTTTCCTCGACAAGAAACGGATGTGGTAGCGTGCTTCACCAACGCCTGCAAAAGTTTGCGAAAACGAACCAGCCGATCAAGGTCGCGCTGGTCGGTGCCGGCTCGATGGGCCAGGGAATTGCGTGGCAAGTCGGTGTGACGCCGGGCATGGAATTGGTAGCAGTTTGTGATCGCGACGTGAATGCGGCCAAGTCGGCGGCTCGCGTGGCAGCGTCGTCCAGCGATACGGAGATCGTCATTTCTTCGGACGACGAGTTCTCACGATTCGGGCTGCACGAGCTCGATTATGACGTGCTGGTCGAAGCCACCAATTCTATCGGCTTTGCCGCCGAAGTTTGCGCCGGCGCGCTGCGATCTGGAAAGCATGTTGTGCTGATGAACGCCGAAGTCGATCTGGCGTTCGGTGCGTGGTTGCATCAGTTGGCGGTGGAGAACAACGTCGTTGTTACCAGCGACGCGGGCGACCAGCATGGCGTGTTGATGAAGATGATGGACGAAATTCAGTTGTGGGGATTTCGGCCCGTCATGGCGGGGAACATCAAAGGATTCCTCAATCGCTATGCGACGGCAGAATCGCTGGCTCATGAAGCCGCGATCCGGCGACTGAATCCAGTGCAATGTTGTGCTTACACGGATGGCACGAAGCTTTCGATCGAGATGGCGCTGATCGCAAATGCGACTGGAATGGTTCCGGCGGTGGCAGGCATGGAAGGGCCAGCGGCGGAGCACGTTCGTGACGTGTTTCATCTTTTCGATTTTGAGAAGTACCCGGACGGCGGGGTCGTCGACTTTATCCTTGGTGCCCAGCCGGGAGGCGGAGTGTTCGCGGTCGGGCATTGCGACAACGATTTTCAGGTGCCGTACCTGAAATATTACAAGCTGGGTGACGGCCCGTATTATTTGTTTTATCGGCCCTATCATCTGTGCCATTTGGAAACACCCTCCGCGATCGCCAGTGCATTTCTGGATGGGGAGGAGATTCTTCGGACAAGAACGCCTCAAGTTGCCGAAGTCTATTCATGGGCGAAGCGTGATTTGGCCGTCGGCACGGAAATTGATATCGCTCTTGGCGGAAGCCATTGCTACGGCATGATCGACTTGAAGGCTGACGATGATCGTGTGCCAATCACGCTTTTGGAAGCCGAAGCGGGTGAGTCGCCTCCTCGTGTTATTCGGCCCGTGGCTATGGACCAGCCGCTAAAGTGGTCTGACATTGAAATGCCTGAAACGGCATTGCTCAAATTGCATCGCGCCGCGGGCCTTTGATCGTTCATGAATTCTTCTCGCCACGTTGTCGTCTTGGGAGCCGGTATGTGCGGGCTCTATGCGGCTCGGCGATTGGCGGCGGCTGGCGTTCGGGTGACGGTGATCGAAAAGCTGCCACGCGTCGGCGGATTGGCGGCGAGCATGGAGCGGGATGGCGTACATTACGATCTGGGCGTCAAACATCTGCATGCACACGACGGCGAGATTTTCAAAGACATCCAGTCGCTAATGGGCGACGATCTTTTGCCTGTCGAATTGAACGCGAAGATCCGTTTTGGCAAACAGTTTCGCAAGTATCCACTCAAGCTCGCCGACTTGTTGGGCGGCATACCGCCGTGGACGATCGCGTGGCTATTTGGCGGATTGAGTATTCAGCAGGTGCTCAATAACTTCAGTAAGGCGGCTCCTGAAAATGCGGAAGCCGCTTTGATTCGGCTGTACGGCGGGCCGTTGTATCGTTACTTCTTTCGCGACTTTACTCATCGCTATTGGGGCATTCCACCGACAGAATTGTCGGCGACGTTCGTCAGTCGCAAGATGCCGCGGTTGGGCGCGGTTGATTTGCTGAAGCAGTTCTTTGCGCGGCTGGGTGCCAAATCCAGTTACAACACGGATGTGGAAAATGCGCTGGCGGAAGAGACGCTCTACTATTCACGTCAGGGGGCGATCGCGATTCCGCGGCGTCTTCGTGAGACGATTGAATCGGATGGCGGTACCGTGATCACCGGGGCTTCGGTGACTGGGCTGAAGGTTGCTGGTGGCGGAAGTGGCGGGGCTGGTAAAGCTGTTCGCCAAGTCGTCTATCAGGACTCTGGCGGCGAGCACACTTTGGACTGCGATCATGTGATCAATACAATTCCTTTGCCGCATCTGATTCGGTTGATGGATCCGCCGTGTTCTCCAGAAGTCGCCGATTCGGCATCGCAGTTGCGTTTTCGTCCGATCGTGGTTTACGGTTTGTTGGTGAAGCGGCGTGGCATTCTTGGTGCGCTCTACGTTTACTACCGCAGTCGCATGTTTCATCGCATTGCTGAGCCAACGGAGAGTGGTCTCGATTCCAAACTGCCGGGGCATGGTGTTTTGCTGGTCGAGTGTACCTGTTCCAGGGACGATCCGGTTTGGAATGATTCAGCCGAGGCGAGAGATCGGCTGTTCAAAGACCTTGTGGCGGAGGGAGTCGTGTCTCGCGATGAGGTCGTCGCGATGCACCATCAACGAACCGAGTTTGGCTATCCGTTGTTCGCACTTGGGTTTGAAGAGCATCATGATCGAGTCGCCGAGTTTGTGAATAGCGTTCCGAATCTTGACTCGGTCGGTCGTCAGGGAGCGTTCTGCTACCCGAATATGCACGAGACCATGCGGCAAGGCGCCGATGCCGTGGATCAATTCTTGAAGTAGGTAGCTTGTCGGCCACGGGCTCTTGGCAGCGGTTTCCAGCGTCGGTACCGCAGCGCTCACAGTCCGGCAGGCTTATGAACCAAAGTGCCCTGCTCGCCTTGCTGCGTATCTGCTACCGGATGAAAACTGGCCGCATTTGCCATAAAATGTTCTTTATTCAACTTCCATTCGCATCGAAGAAACGGTGGGCTCTATGCAACTGACAAATATAAATTCTCCAGGACAGCGGGCTTGTTCGCTGGGGCTCCTGCTTGTTGCGTTGGTAAGCGGCGCTTCCATTCACGCGCATGAGCTCAAGGCGCTAATCATCGACGGTCAAAACAACCACACTCAGTGGCCCAAGACAACGATCATGATGAAGCAATACCTCGAAGACGCCGGATGTTTCAGCGTGGACATTGAACGAACCAAATACACGTGGAGAGGTGGGGATCTTCTCAAGGAGTTTCCACTCGATGACGGCAAGACGTATGAAGACCTCGAGAAACCAAAGTCGGATCCCGACTTTCATCCAAACTTCAGCGACTATGACGTTGTAATCTCCAACTTTGGTAATAATGCAGCCGACTGGCCCAAGGAAACGCAGAAATCGTTCGAAGAGTATGTGAAGAACGGTGGTGGACTGGTCGTAGTCCATGCGGCCGACAACTCGTTTCCAAAGTGGAAAGAGTACAACCTCATGATCGGGCTCGGTGGCTGGGGCGGGCGGAACGAAAAGAGTGGGCCCTACGTCTACCTTGATCAGGGCGAAAAAGAAGTCCGTGATGACTCGGCGGGAAAGGGTGGCAATCACGGTCCACAGCATGAATTTCAAATCGTTGTTCGCAATGCCGAGCATCCGATCACGAAGGGGCTGCCGAAAACCTGGCTGCACAGCAAGGACGAGTTGTATCAAACGTTGCGCGGTCCCGCCGAGAACATGACGGTCCTGGCGACGGCTTTTGCGGCCAAGCAGCACAAGGGGACGGAACGTCATGAGCCGATGATGATGACCATCGACTATGGCAAGGGGCGAGTTTATCACACGCCGATGGGCCACGCCGGTTACTCAATGGAATGTGTCGGTTACATTACGACGTTCATTCGTGGTACCGAGTGGGCAGCGACTGGCAAGGTGACTCTCACGGATATTCCCGATGATTTTCCGACGATGGACAAGTCGAGCAGTCGCGAATTCAAGCAAGCTGTTGCGGCTGAATGACGGGTGACGGGTGACGGGTGACAGGTGACAGGTGACAGGTGACAGGTGACAGGTGACGGGTGACGGGTGACCGGGTGACGGGATTGCCTTGAATTCCATTTGCCGCCGTGCGTTAGCATCCGGTTGGTCGTACGATTCGGTTGGAAGTGACTGAGGTCTTTCGGCTGATAAGCTTTCATTAAACACGATGAACGAAACATCGCCAGGCGAGGCGCCTCGCCCACCTTTTTAAACTGGCTACAATGCCGGGAATCAAATTAATATTCACGATCTGAACGGAGTAGCATTGATGAAATATCAAAAAGTTTTCGGAGTGTTCATTGGCGCGATAACAGTTGCCATGTTGGCTGGGACGGTATCCGCGGAGCACGAGGTGGATACGATCGTATCCGGCTTGACGAATCCTTCGGGAGTCAGTTTTGGACCGGATGGTCAGATGGCCGTCGGCGATGCTCGAGGAAAAGTCGTTGTCGTGCGGGATGGCAAACCGAGCGACTATCTTGTCGATTTTCCGACGGAACACTGGAAGAAGGATGACGAGGGCAACAAGTGGTACAAGGTGGGTCCGCTTTCGACGTTGTGGATGGGTGACACGCTGGTGGTTGCAGATTCCGGTCGTGAGGACGGGCTGGAGACGATCAAGTTCTTCAATGGATCGGGAAGTGCCGTCGATGGTTCATCAACGAATTCGATTGGCCCGACAAGTGATGACGAAGCCGACAAGGGCGAAGGCAACTTGACAGGCATGTGTTTGTCGAATGGTCGTGATCGTATCTACGTTTGTGGGCAAGGTTACGATGGCAAGTCTTGGGTGCTGTCGGTGGATATTGCCACGATGAAGATGACGACGTTGTTGTCGGCTGATGACAACGAGATTGCGACGAATTCGCCGATGCAAGCCGTCATGAAAAGCGACGGTAAGCTGCTGGTTCTCTATTCGGGAAAAGGCGGCGCTGAGGACGGTCGTATTGTCGAATGGGATGTGATGAAGAAGACGCCGTCAAAGCAATGGACATTGCCGGGCCTCGTGAATCCAATGGGAATGGCGAAGATCTCTGATGATCGACTTGCCGTGGTCGAGAATAACTGGGATCTCAAGAGCGTTAAAAGCGGACGAGTGGCGGTCGTCACACTTGGCGACGGCGAAGCCGCCACGGTTGAGCCGCTGGACGGCGTGTCTCTCAATGGGCCCGTCTCTTGCGCGTTTGGTCCCGACGGTCGCCTGTTTGTTTCCCAGCTTGGTGAGAAGTTTGATGGCGAAGAAGGTAGCGTGGTCGCAATTTCGGGCGTGAAGTAACGACAAGCGTGTTCAGTTGAGCGGTAGTGTAGCCGGACTGGCAACAGTTCGGGAGCACAGTGAGCAACGCCCGAAGTCTTGCGACATCGGCTACGGTTGAACGGCAGGGGATACGCCAAATATCGCAACATCAAGACTTGCGCGTTGAGCTCGTATCCGAACGGCGAAGCCCCCATGAGTGTTCGCCAGCATGGTTGGTCGATAATAAAGATGAAAATTTGTGCGAACCAATCATGGTTTGCTTCGTCTAAGTGGGTGTACCTGATGCCCAACCATGGGATCACAGGCAATAAGCAAGACAGAGACAGCAAGAGAGATAGCGAAAATGATATTCGGTTGGTGTCACGAGAATGTAGCGAACGGACTGAAACTGCCTGGCAGTTTTGAAGGCCGGAATCTCGCGCCGGTTTGCGGGGCGGATAGGCGACTTGGCGATGGGAACCTTGCCGGTTTGCTACCGATGACGCTTGCGAATTGCGGTAATCATGCTGCTTTTTGATACGACACCACCAAACCTGTTTTGCGTTTGAAGCCCGGTGTCGAACCGGGCTTTTTTTGTGGCGTGATGACGGCAGCGGAAGTTGAAGTACGAGTCGATGGTGTAACGGGAAACATACCTGCTTCCAACCCAGGAGTTCTCCGGTCAGTTCGGAGTCGGCTTGCTGTGAATTTTTAGGTGAATCGAAGTGTACAGGACTGTGGTGTTTAACGGCAGCATATCCGGTTCTTACCCGGCCAGGTGGGGGTTCGAATCCCTCCGGTCCTGCTCGCCACAAATGCGGAGAGACAACGAGGAGACAACGACGCGTCCATGACGTAATGGCAACGTGCCTGCTTTCCACGCAGGTTTTGTGGGTTCGAGTCCCGCTGGGCGTACTTGGGCAGAGAGACTGAAAAAAGGATGTGCCTAGAGTCTGGTTATATGCGTGAGTCTTGGGAACGCGAGTACGTCGGTTCGAATCTGGCCATCCTGACTTTGTAAGAAACTGAAAATGATCTGGTGTGGCCGACAGGTAAGGCAGCGGTCTGTTAAGCCGCCCCATGGTGGTTCGAATCCACCCGCCAGAGCTTTGAGAGTAATTGTTGACCGCGCCCTTTGGGGCACAGGCTATGGCTTGCGGAGGGCAGGTTGTCGCTTCTTTATCGGAATGTGCTGGATGTTGGAGCAGAGTATGCCTACTCGATAGAGCGAAACGACCATGCTGCATTAGTGAAAAATGACAAGTGACAAATGAAAAGTGCAAATTTGGTTTGTGAGCCAAAACGCAAACGCGATTGGTAGGCAGTGGCAAGGTTGGTGGATTGAAAAACGGAGAACATCGAGCGAAATCGTTCAAAGGTAAGGACGCGTCTTTCATACGGACGAGATGCCGGTTCGAATCCGGCTTTCGCTACTGCTTGAGGAAAAAGAAATACAGCCAAGTGGTGGAATTGGAAGACCGCCGGCTCTCAGAAAGTCGGGTCCGTAAGGGCGTGAGGGTTCGAATCCCTCCTTGGCTACTTTGCGATTTGCAAAATGAGCTTTTTGCTTTTTGCTTTTTGCTTTTTGCTTTTTGCTTTTTGCTTTTTGCTTTTTGATGTTTGCTTTTTGATGTTTGATGTTTGATGTTTGCTTTTTGATGTTTGATGTTTGATGTTTGCTTTTTGCTTTTTGCTTTTTGATGTTTGATGTTTGATGTTTGATGTTTGATGTTTGATGTTTGATTTTCGATTTTCGATTTCAGATTTTCGATTTTCGATTTTCGATTTTCGATTTCAGATTTTCGATTTCAGATTTCAGATTTCAGATTTCAGATTTCAGATTTCAGATTTCAGATTTGAGATTTGAGATTTGAGATTTGAGATTTGAGATTTGAGATTTGAGATTTGAGATTTGAGATTTGAGATTTAACTTCGGCCAGGTGTTTGGAATTGGAATACATCCAGCGCTGAGAACGCTGGGCTCTCTGGAGCGTGAGGGTTCGAGTCCCTCTCTGGCCACTCGGAACTTACGAAATGAAATGATGGTGCGCGTGGTGTAAAGGTCTGCATGCCTGATTGTGAGTCAGGAGGAGACGAGTTCGAATCTCGCCGTGTACCCTGCCCTTCCCGGGCAAAGTGGAAAAATCCAGGTTGAAAGGAATTGAATCGTGACCAGTGCCGTCGAACAACCGACGCTCGTATTGAATCGCAACTGGCAACCCGTCAACATCACACCGGTGGCTCGTGCTCTGGTGATGGTATGGAACGGTACGGCTCGAGTCGTCGAACCGGATTCATTCCAGCTTTTCGACTGGGCCGATTGGGCGGATCAGTCGCCGGCTGAAGGTGAATTGTTCATCCAGGCCGTGACGACTCAGTTGCGAGTCCCGGAGATTATCTCGTTGACTGGATATGACCGGTTGCCAAACGCAGCGGTGACGTTCAGTCGTCGGAACATCTTCAAACGCGACGGGTTCAAGTGCCAGTACTGCGGAATTCAGCCGCGTCGTGATGAGCTCACGCTTGATCACGTCGTCCCGCGGGCTCAGGGTGGCGAATCCACGTGGAAGAATTGTGTGTTGGCATGTCTGGATTGCAATTCGCGGAAAGCGAATCGTACGCCGAAGGAAGCCAACATGCGTTTGCGTTCCGTTCCGGCCAAGCCGTCATGGCGTCCACTGTACGCAGTCTCGCAGGCTCGGTACGAAAGCTGGTCCCAGTTTGTCAGCGAATCGTACTGGAACGTGAACCTGACGGAATGATTCGGGAAAGTAGGCCGGCAACAAGCGGCAATAGGAGTAAGTTCTATTTGCCGTTTTGATGCCGCGCAGTTCCGGCAGTGGAAACTTCTGCCGTGTTGATTCTATTGTGCCGCAATTGCCGGCACTGCGCGGCGTTGGGCGAACCAGCACATCGTCAACACAACGCCGCTGGTACCAGCCTACTCAGTTGCACAACGAAGGCCGCGGCGTGCGGCTATTCTGAGCAAAAGTAGGCCGGCAACAAGCGGCAATAGGAGTAAGTTCTATTTGCCGCTTGATGCCGCGCCGTTCCGGCAGTGGAAGCTTCTGTCGTGTTGATTTTGTTGTGCCGCAATTGCCGGCACTGCGCAGCGTTGGGCGAACAAGCACATCGTTAACACAACGCCGCTGGTACCAGCCTACTCAGTAGCGCGACGAAGGCCACGGCTGAGAATCTGAAAATCAGCAGCTACCAACAACTACAAAGCTCCGATTCTGCAGCATTTTTGCAATCTACCTTGCCGTTTGTAAGATTGTTGGTTGAATCAAGCTGCTCTTCCATTCCTATTCGAACAGTTCTCAACTTGGGAGTCTTCGATGGTTGACAATTGTCTGGCTACATTGATCGTGCTCGCACACTTTGTGTACGTCGCGATAATCGTAAATCCCGCCATCGGCCAAACGGGCAACGAAAAACCTGCCCAAATCGTGAATGGCGATTTTGCGGAGTGGAAAGATGGGCAGCCTGTTGGTTGGGTCGTCGCACCGGGCATATTCATCGGTGCAGATAAGCCACTCTCGGAAATTTCCAAAGTCGACGGGCCAGCGATCGAATTGTCTGGCGATTCCAAAACACTGGCGTGGAATCTTGTAAGTCAAAGCGTCGCTCTCAAGCCTGGCGAGATGTACCGGCTGACATTCGACGCGCGAACTGCTGAATTGAAACGGGAAGGCAATCAGTATGACAATTGCCATATTGGGTTCTGGTTCAAGGACGGTGCGGGTAAGACCGTGGGCAATGAGATTGCCCATATCGATTCTGAAAAGTTCAAACCGTACGCCATTTCATTCCGCGTTCCCGATGTCGCAAAAGCAGCCGATTTGTCATTAACGCTTTCAAAGAGCGGAAAGCTACGTGTCAAAGGCATCAAGCTCGCCTCGCTCAGTGGCGTCGGCAGCTTTGATTTTCTTGTCGATGAGATGCGATCGAAATATAGCTACTTCAAGCTGAAGAACGTTAATGTCGACAAGCTCGCCGATCGCTACCGCGAGAAAGCCGATGCGGCAAAGACGGTCGACGAGTTTCTGGAAGTCGTTGCGGATATGCTGGCTGAATTGAAAGATGTGCATACGTGGGTCATCAAGGATGGGAAGCCGTACGGAAAATTCAAGTCGAGTTTCAAGCCGAATTATAACTTTGACGTTGTAGATGCGCAGCTGAAAGATGCGAAGACGGTGGGCAATGATGCCGTGGTCGGGCGAACGGTCGACGGGATTGGGTATGTACGAATCACATCGCTTGGTAGTCAGGCAACCAACGACTTACCGAAAATCCAGAAAGCCGTCGCCGGGTTGTTTGATGCCCCTGCGATGATCATTGATATTCGGAGGAACAACGGCGGCAGTGAGCCGATCGCGAAGGAGATTGCCGGGATGTTTGCTAACAGGGAATATGTGTACGCAAAGCATCGAGTCCGAAACAGCGATGGGAAATGGGGAGTCGTTCAGGAACGAAAACTTCAACCGGTTGGCAAGAAGATTTACGAAATGCCAACTATTTGCCTGACGGGACCCGGTGCAGTGAGTAGTGCCGAGGCTTTTGCCATGATGTTCAAGTCGCTTAAGCACGGGATCACCGCTGGCTTGCCGACGCGAGGCGCGAGCGGAAATCCGGCGGCAGTAACGCTTCCGAACGGTGTAGAGGTCTGGTTTTCTCGTTGGGTCGCGATGGAGTTGGATGGGACTCCGATAGAAGACCGGGGCGTGATACCCGACGTTGCGGTGAAGCCAGATCCAAAGAACAGGAAGGACCCGACTTTTCAGCGAGCGGTTCGGATTCTCAAGAAGAAGCTTGCGAAAAAGTAAACGAAGGTAGGCGACGCGCGAATGTAGGCCGGCAACAAGCGGCGAATGCGTTTGGATTGATCATCCGGTCAACGCCGCGCAGTTCCGGCAACGGAAGCTTCTGTCGTATTGATTCTATTGTGCCGCAATTGCCGGCACTGCGCGGCGTTGGGCGAAGAAGAATATCTTTAACACAACGCCGCTGGTACCGGCCTACATTCGAGACCGAAAATAAACGAAGGTAGGCGACGCGCGAAGGTAGGCCGGCAACAAGCGGCGAATGCGTTTGGATTGATCATCCGGTCAACGCCGCGCAGTTCCGGCAACGGAAGCTTCTGTCGTATTGATTCTATTGTGCCGCAATTGCCGGCACTGCGCGGCGTTGGGTGAAGAAGAGCATCGTTAACACAACGCCGCTGGTACCAGCCTACGTTCGAGACCGAGGTTTTCTACCTGGCCTTGTAAAATCCGGAAAACTCCAACCAGTCACCAAGTCGGTTCGGCCATCCCGAGATGGGCTTGCGTTTGTCGGAACGTAATCCGTAGCCGTGACCACCAGCCGAATAAATGTGAGCTTCGACGGGGATGCCGGCCTCTTTGTAGAGCTTGAGAAGCTGACCGGATTGCACGCCGCGCCAAGTGTCATCCATCGTAACGGCAAGGAAAGTCGGTGGTGTATCTTTGGTGACTTTCATCAGCGAACCGAGCTCGGCAAGATTATCTTTATAGTTGTCGCCAAGATATGCCGCATAAATGCCACAGCAGAAATCGGGACGCGCGTTCTGCCTGTCGATGATATCCAAACCCTCGTACGGTGGCTTGTCGTAATGCATGGCTGTCACCAAGGCGAGATGGCCACCAGCCGAAAATCCAGCGACGCCGACGCGGTTCGGATCGATCCCCCATTCCTTCGAATGGTGTCGCGTCATGCGTATTGCCCGAATTCCATCCTGAAACGGCTCGACGTGAAAGTTTTTTGGTCCGCGGCGCGGGACGCGATACTTGACGATGATCGCCGTGACGCCCTGTTCATTGAACCACTTGCCCAGCTCGATGCCTTCCTTTTGCCAGGCAAGAAGTTGATAGCCGCCGCCCGGGAAGACGACACATGCGGCTCCGTTGGCTTTGTCGGCGGGGGCCTTCATGACGGTAAGCGTCGGATCAACGACTCGCTTAATCCGTTCGGGGTCCACTTTTTTGGGCGCGTCAGTTTTTGGTTCACGAGCCGGCCGCGATGATTCAGGCAATCCATCGGGCCATAGTTTGATTTCGGGTTCTTCCGAGTTGCCGTTCGCAGCGATTGTCATCGCAATGATCAGGGCGACGCTGAACAGGCGCGGCCAGCCAGCGGGATGTAGTTGACCCAGCATTGAATGTTCTCGGGGGAATTTTGCGGAATGGTGTTGCCCCATCTTATTGATAATCGCCGGACGATTGGAGATACCCGAATTCCGACAGCGAGAAAATTGTTTCGGCGGCACATTGGGGTCTATCAGATCGAGTTGGCCCTGCCTAAGATGCTTGTCCACGGGGTTCGGTGCAAACCTGAACCCACTGCCTGGTAGGCCACCATCCTACCGGGCTTTTTTTGTAGCTTTGCGGGCTACGCGAGGAGCTCCTGACCACTGCGCGGCCGATCTGGGCCAGTTGCTTGGAAATGAAATGGCTGTGTTGACCTTGAATTGCGATCGGTTGACGAGGACATTTGCCTAAAATAACGGGCAAAAACGGCCTTCTAGGCGCGCGAGCCATAGAGGTTCCGCCAGAATTTTCTGCTTTTCAAATCGTAACGAAATTGATGGTTACACTTTGCCGCTCTTTCGATAAACTGCGGCCCGCTCGAATGGGTGGTAGCCGCTTTGGGCTACGGTTTATTGCGTGCCTTTACATGATGTACTTCAGGAGATTAGAGAAATGGTTAAGTGGATTGCCCCTATCCTTGTTGCAATTTTGGCCGCGACTGCTTCGGCCGATTGCGGTTGCCCAGCACCGTGTCCGGCACCTTGCCCACCACCGGTGACTTGTTGCAAGCCACCACGCACGCGGCTTCGAAGAGTCTGCGTACAGGAGCAAGTCGTTCGCAACAAGCGAGTCTGCACGACGGATGCCTGTGGTTGTCCGACCGTGACAACGGTCAAGGTTTGCGAAACAGTGACGCGTCGTCGCTTGCGTCGAGTTCCAGTAGCTCCGGTTTGCTGCAACTAGGCAATCGTTGGCAGTTTGAAAACAAACGAAAGGCAGCTGCGATATTTCGCAGCTGCTTCTTTTTTTGCAACGATCCTTTGTAGCCGTTCACGGATATTGACGTTTCCTCAGGTTCGAGAGGGTCAGGCACAAATTTTCGGCGATTGTCCGCAAAGCGACACAAGCCAGTTTGCCGCCGAAAAATTGAGCCAAACCCTTGCCCGCGTGAACGGTGACAATCCTTTTTCTGGCAAGTCGCTGGTCATGGAACGATACTGCGAGAAGATTCGAATCCGACTGGACAACTTCACGGCGTTCGCCAACACTAGTGCATTGTGACATCCTAATTTTGGGTAGTGGACGAGGCAACGAGTCCGTTTTTTGCGTATATCCCACGGGGCTCGTGGCCTCGTTCACTACAGCTAACCCTAGCTCAGAGTTGTCACGCAGCACCAGGCTCTGCGGATTAAATGAGGAACTGCACCGTGTCCGTATTCGTGAGCGGCACGATACCAGCCCAAGAGCACTCACCTATTTACTGAACCGGACGCTAACGCGTGGCGGCTGATGGGCGTCAAAAATCGTCGTGTTTCCATCAGCCGCCACGCGTTCGCGTTCGGTTTTGTAGTGGTGCAGGTTCCAAGTGGTTCGTTTGGTTGAACGGGTTGGCCAAGGTGGTTATTCGGAACCGTGGGCTCGCTCAGAATTGTTCAACAGAGTCTATCTCGATAGTGGTCGGATCGCTTCATGTCAGATTCGCCCGAAAGCCTTGTGGGGAAGCATGTCCAGTCCAGTCGCATTGATCACCGGCGGTGGTCGTCAACGAGTCGGTTATGTTGTCGCCAAATCTCTGGCGAATGCCGGCTATTCGATCGCCCTTCACTACTATTCTTCCAAAGCTGCCGCAAAGCAGTCGCAATCCGAGATCCAGTCGCTGGGTGTCGAGTGTGAGATCTATCAGGCAGATGTTGCTGATGGCGACGCCGTTGAAAAAATGTGCGCGGCAGTCAAAAGCAGGTTTGGGCGTATCGATGCATTGGTAACCACGTCATCGATCTGGGCGCCGCAAAAGTTTGAGTCGATCACTGCGGAGGACCTGCGACGAAATTTTGACGTAAATACGCTCGGTACTTTCTTTGCGGCAAAATCGGCTGGACTGATCATGGCGGATCAAGCCAGTGGCGGTTCGATTGTCACGATTGGCGACTGGGCCATCGAGCGGCCCTACGCTGGCTATGCGCCATACTTTCTGGCCAAAGGAGCCATTCCCACGCTGACCAGGACGCTGGCTGTGGAGTTGGCGGCTCGCAATCCGAAGGTTCGTGTAAACTGCATTCATCCGGGACCGGTCATGTTGCCGCCGGGAACGACTGAAGCAGAGCGAGCCGACTTGATTGATGCGACTTTGACCAGGAAAGTCGATGATCCGGAATCAGTCGCGAAAGCGGTTCAGTTCTTTGTGGATAACGATTTCGTGACTGGCGTCTGCCTTCCAGTCGATGGAGGTCGTTCGATCTACGCTCAAGAGTCGCATGAGATAAATCGCGGCTCGTAAAACGCAAAGCAATCGGTAGCAATCTGTTTGCAACCCTGCGTGAGTTTCGGGGCCATTCCTGTCATGTGGCGGCTGGTCACGCTGCTTTTGGTGCATTCATTTGCGTAGATGTGGCTTGCGTTGCGCCAAAGCCGCTGAATCAAGTTCGCTCCTTCGCCCCTGTAATCCGTAATGAAGTCCGTAGCGAATCACCAAACGGGAGCACGGGTAATCCATCCATTTAGTGTGTGCATAGAGAGTTTGGGGGCTCAGCGAGGGTCTTGCGCGTATGGAAAAACCTACGGATGCTACTTAAAAAGTTGAAACTGTCGGTTGTGTTTGCTTTAATGAGGTCCAACTCTTCGAGGGACAATTCAATGCAGACGTATGATGTGATCGTGCTCGGTAGTGGACTCGGTGGATCCATTACGTCGAGTATCCTGGCTCGAAAGGGCTGGCGTGTCTTGATGATCGACGCCGCCAGCCATCCAAGGTTTGCGATTGGCGAAGCGACAACACCGGATATCAGTTTTCTACTGAAGATCGTTTCGAAGAAGTATCAGGTTCCAGAGCTGCACAATCTGACCAACTTTCACGACTTGAGAGATCATGTCAGTTCGAAGTGTGGCACCAAAAAGGCCTTCTCGTTTCTGTATCACCGGGAAGGACAGGATCAGGATCCGGGCGAATCGCATCAGTTCCCAACGTTGGCCCCGCCGCTGGGCCCGGACTGTCACATGTTTCGGCAGGATACCGACGCGTACATGGTAGGTGTCGCACTGGATTATGGTGCGGATATCCGTCAGCAAGTCCGAATTGAAAATTTTGAATTTGGGTCGGACTCGGTGACTCTAACCAGTACCGACGGCGAGCAGTTTCAATGCCGATTTGTCGTTGACGGTTCGGGATTTCGATCACCGATTGCGGCGGAGAAGGACCTCCGCGATTCTCCATGTCGACTGAAGACGCATTCCCGAGCGCTGTTCACACACATGATCGGCGTGGGTTCTTATGATGAGATTGGTCACGAGCTGAGCGACTACGGGATCGCCTATCGGTTTCAGGAGGGAACGCTCCATCATGTCTTTGATGGCGGATGGATGTGGGTGATTCCGTTCAATAACCATGCCGAACAGACGAACCCACTCTGTAGTGTTGGCGTTCTGCTTGATTCGGAAAAGTATCCGATGACCGATATGGCACCGGCCGACGAGTTTGCGTCCATCATCAATCGCTTTCCAAGAGTCGCCGAACAGTTTCGAAACGCAAGGCCGATTCGCGACTGGATTAGAACGGGACGGATACAGTATTCCAGCAAGTCGATTGTTGGAGAACGCTATTGCCTGTTGGCTCATGCCGCTGGATTTGTCGGGCCGCTCTTCTCAACCGGCCTGAATCACACGCTGCAAGTCATTGACGGGTTGATTCCGCGGCTGGACGCGGCGTTAAAGAGTGACGATTTCCGTCCGGGCAAGTTTGAAGAGGTCAATGACCGTTTTCAGGATGGGCTTGAGTATTGTGACCGGATTGTGGCGAACGCCTTCAAGTCGTTCGGGAATTTTGATCTGTGGGACGCGTGGTTTCGGGTTTGGGTGGCCGGGAACTTTGTTGGAACGACGTTGAAAACGAATCTCTACCTGAACTATGTGCAGTCGAATGACGAATCATGGCTGGAAAAGACCAGCAGTGAGCCGTTTTGTGGGGCGCTTGCAGGGAATTTTGCGCCGCATCGGGAGCTTTTTGAATCTGCTGATTCGCAGATGCAGGCCTTCTCTGAAGGGCACATCACTGCGTCGGAGGCAGCCGATTCCATTCGTGCGTTGTTCCTGACGGCGGACTATCTACCGCGTTACTTCAAGTGGCACGACAAAAACGTACGGACGACGAGCACTTTTACGTTGCCAGATCTTACGCGGCTGGTTCTGTGGTACACGATGTTTGCTCCGAAAGGTATCGCGGACGATCTGATCAGCTTCAAGCTCACCGGGTTTGTGAACTATGCATGGAAGCGAATCCATCGTTCACGCTCGGGTTCACGTCGGAAGCTCGCATGGGACACGCTGTTTGTTAACTGATCGGGCTGCTGGGAGCTGCTGGGCACTGCAAAGACTCGCCAGGCACTGTGACAAATCTCGACGCTACGGCGAAGACTCGCGACGCTACGGCGACTCGCTTGAGTAATTCGATTCTGCCAGCGAGCAACGAATCTGTTTCGTTTGCTACAATCCACACGCTGGAATGCCCATCACGGCGGCCAGTGGCTACGGCGGCTCGGGCTGCACACTGCGTTACAGATTTTTTTGCAGATTGTTGTAGCGGCAAAAATTGTAATATGGGCCTCCGAGCCCGTGGACTTTTCAGGGTACGGGATCGGAAACGACCAGAAACGATCGCAATCCCATGCTACGGGTTTTTAAAACGCGATAGCTCAATCGCCTTTGCGATTTTGCAGCATTCAGGCTTCGAATACAGGAATCAATCATGTCGGCCAAAAAGAACATACTCATGCTCGTGGGTGACTTTGTAGAAGACTACGAGTGCATGGTGCCCTTACAGATTTTGCAGATGGTAGGGCACCAGGTGGATGTGGTGTGCCCGGACAAGTCGGTTGGCGACACAGTGGCAACGGCGATCCACGATTTCGAGGGCGAGCAGACTTACAGCGAAAAACGTGGTCACAATTTTCGAATCAACAAGACGTTTGGCGACGTCGACGAATCGACTTACGACGGACTCGTCCTGCCCGGAGGCCGCGCTCCGGAGTACCTGCGATTGAATTCCCGAGTGCTGGAGATTACACGGCATTTCTTTGAAACGGACAAGCCGGTAGCGGCGATTTGCCACGGCCCGCAGATTCTGGTGGCAGCCGGTGTGCTGGAAGGGCGTGAATGTTGTGCCTACCCGGCGGTCGCGCCCGAAGTCACGACGCAAAATTGTATGTCGATTCCGCCAAGTGATACATTCGACAATGCGCATACGAACGGTAATCTCGTGTCAGCACCCGCGTGGCCGGCTCATCCGGCGTGGATGCGAGAGTTCTTGCAGCTGCTGGGCACGCCCGTTCATGTGGAATAGTCGCTGTTCCGCTTTTTCTTATCACCGGTCTTTTTTCTTCACTTACGGAATGCACTATGAAACTGATGCAATCGTCATTCACTCCTGGACTACTCGTCGTGATTCTTTGTGGATCTCTGTTGGCCCAGTCGTCGAACGGTGAAAAGGATCTTCCGTTTGTGCATCCGTTGTTCTCGGATCACATGGTTCTGCAGCGTGACAAGCCAATAAACGTTTGGGGGTGGGCGAGTCCCGGGAGTATCGTGTCGGTAGAAATCGCCGGGGACACTGTTTCTGCCAAGTCCAATGAAACGGGCAAGTGGACGGCATCGGTTGGTCCACTCTCCGCTGGCGGACCTCACAAGCTGAAGGTGAGCGGGCCGGAGGCCGTAGAGTTTTCGGATGTACTCGTCGGCGATGTCTGGATTTGCTCGGGCCAATCGAATATGGAGTGGAGTGTTTTTCGTTCGAACGATGCCGAAAAAGAGGTTGCCGCAGCGAATCATCCCCAGCTGCGGCTTTTTCACACGCCTCGGCGAATCGCCATGACACCGCAGAAGACCGTCAATGCCTCTTGGAAGGTGTGCAGTCCCGAAACGGTCGGGAACTTTTCGGCTGTGGGATACTTTTTCGGACGCGATCTGCAAAAAGAAATTTCGGTGCCGGTCGGACTGATCCATACGGCGTGGGGCGGTACGGTGGCTGAGGCGTGGACCTCGGCCGGATCGTTGGCTTCGATGGGCGATTTTGATGACAAACTCGCTGATCTTGCGGCTTTGAGCGATCAGCCCGAATCAAGGAACGCGTCGATTCCCAAATCAGTGAGTCGCTGGATCAAAAAGAATGATCCCGCGCCTGCTGCTGATGCCTGGCGTTCCGGCGACTTTGATGACAGTTCATGGCCGACAATGGATCTGCCCAATAAATGGGAGAACGCCGTTCCGGCAATGAGTGAGTACGACGGTACGGTCTGGTTTCGCAAGGAGTTTGAGTTGCCGGAAAACTGGATGTCGGAAAAAGCGACTTTGCATTTGGCGGCTGTCGACGATGCCGATGTTACCTGGGTTAATGGTAAGAAAGTTGGTGCGACTGCCGGGTGGAATGCGAAACGAAAGTATAACGTCGGCAGTCGATTGCGGCCGGGCAAGAATACGGTGACCGTGCTGGCTTATGATGGTGGGGTTGGCGGTGGAATTCACGGGAGTCCCGAGTCACTGGTCGTGAAGCTTTCATCGGGCAAGTCGATTTCGCTCGCGGGGCCGTGGCATTATCGAAAAAGCAAACCGGCGAACGAGATTGCCAGATTTCCCGCGCGAGCGTTCGGTGGCAGTCCCAATGTGGTGACGGTGCTGAACAATGGCATGTTGGCTCCTTTGGCTGGTTATGGCATCAAGGGTGCGACGTGGTATCAGGGCGAGTCGAATGCTGGCCGTGCGGAGCAGTATGGGCGATTGTTGCCGACCATGATTGGTGACTGGCGCAAACAGTTCGGGCAGGGAGATTTTCCGTTCCTGATTGTCCAGCTCGCAAACTTCAAGAAACAACAGGAGAAGCCTTCCGAGCCGGGATGGGCAGATCTCCGCGAGTCGCAGCGCATGACCGCCGCCAATGATGCGAACGTCGGATTGGCAGTGATTACAGACATTGGCAACGCGTCAGATATTCATCCACGGAACAAGCAGGACGTCGGCAAGCGATTGATGCTGCAGGCTTTGAGAATTGCCTATGGCAAAGAGGTGGTTGCCGCCGGGCCAACCGCGAAGGAGTTGACTGTCGACGGGAGTAAAGTCGTTGTTGCCTTTGACGACGTAGGTGGTGGTTTGCAGGTCAAGGGCGACGCATTGAAGGGATTTGCGATAGCGGCCGCCGACGGCGATTTTGTCTGGGCAGATGCGAAAGTAAGCGGCGACAAAGTCGTTTTGACGTCATCCGAGATCTCAAGTCCGGCTCGTGTTCGATACAATTGGGCGAACAACCCGATTGGCAACCTGTTCAATGCGGAAGGTTTGCCTGCCGGTCCATTCAAGTGGAAGCAGGAATAGAAAATTAATCGTTTATCAACGCCACGCCACTGGAGAAACTGACAAATGGTCAATGCAATTCCCGACGGGTGTAACTCGGTCAGCGCGTATCTGGTTTTAAGGGACGTCAAGGCGGCGATCGAGTTTTACAAGAAGGCTTTTGGCGCGACTGGCGATTATTGCCTGGAAGGTCCTGACGGAACGGTGATGCATGGCGAAATCCGGATTGGAAATTCGACGGTTATGCTGTCGCAGGAGAATCCGCAGTGGAATACCGTTTCAGCCGAAACGATGGGTGGATCACCGGTGTCAATGCATGTGTACGTTGAGGACTGTGATGCAGTTTTTCAGGCGGCACTGGATGCCGGGTGCAAAGAAGTCTATCCGATGATGGATGCATTCTGGGGTGATCGGCACGGTAAGCTTGCCGACCCATTCGGCTACCATTGGGGCATCGCGACTCATAAGGAAGATCTGACCAACGAAGAGATCACCAGGCGTGGGCACGAATGGATGGCGAGTATGGGCAGTCAGGAATCCGATAAATAACCTGCCAGTAATGCGCGATGAACGGCAGCGTTCGGTTCGCGCCGGGCAATGACGTTTGTGCATTTTCGAACCGCGAATGGACACGAATCAACACGAATGGATGAGAGCTTATTCGTGTGAGTTGGTGTTCATTCGTGGTTCTCATGCATTGGTAGATTGGGCGGTTCTTTTGTGATTGCTTTCGCCTACCAGCGGCTGGCAACGTTCTCTTTCATAAACGCGAGGGCATCCGTGGAAAGTTGCTCTTCTGATTCGAACATGCGGCGCCAGATCTTGGTGGCAGCCGCAATCTCTGGAAGTGCCAGTCCGAACGCTTCGACGACCATCCATCCGTCGTATCCGATTCTGTGCAGATGATCAAAAGTCTCGGCCCATTTGATATCGCCCGCGCCCGGTGTGCTGCGATCGTTCTCCGAGATGTGCACGTGAGCCAGCATGTCTTTGCAGTCATCAAGCGCCTGTCCAATGTTCTTTTCTTCGATATTGGCGTGGAACGTGTCGTACATCATACGGCAGTTCGGATGATCAACGTCCCGGCAAAAGCGAGCTGCGTCTGCATGCGTATTCAGGAGGTACGTTTCGAAGCGATTCAGGCACTCGACACTAAGTGTTACTCCAACGCTACCGGCATGCTCCGCCACTTGCTTCATCGACTCGACACCCCACTTCCATTCATCCGATGTGGGACCGGCACCGCTAAAATGTCCGAGCGCCGAATGGTAAGGGCCGGCAAGATGCGTGACTCCGGCCGCAGCGCAGCTGTCCAGGGTGGCTTTGGTAAGCTCGACTCCTTTGGCACGAATCGCTGCATCCGGGCTGATCGGATTGTCCTCTTCGCCGCGAACTGTGACGGCAGTGCAGCCAAGCCCCATGTCTTTTAGTTTCGCGCCGAGGCTGGCAAACTTGGCTTCGTCGGGCGCGAACATCGGCAGCTCGACGCCGTCGTAGCCCATATTCTTGAGGCTTTCGATGACGGGCAGGTGCTCGTCCGTGACGTCACCGGTCCAAAGCAAGAGGTTCATTCCGAATTTCATATGGGGCTCCTGTTCGCCACGAAAATGTGGGCAGTCTATTTGATTTGTTTGCTGTCGAATTCTACAGCTTTATGCAGGTTGCTGTAGCGACGTCGTAGCATGAGCCCCCAAGCAGCCCGTGAACTTCTCACGACACGGGATCGGAATCCCATGCTACGGGATTGTGAATAACGCTTTAGTTCGGTTGTAATGTTTTTTGGTCTGCCAGTCGAGTCGCGAAGCGTTTCACATACTCATTCTCGTTGTCGAGGTTGGCTTCGATCCAGTCGGACGGCACATGATCGCCACATTGGAGGAATCGGAAGGAGTTGCAAAGCAGAATTGCTTCTTCTGGCGTCAGCTCTGTCTGGAGTTCCTCCACGAGCGCTTCAGCAGCGGCGTCTTTTTCCCCGATGATGGAGAGCGCGACGGCAGTCGAAATTCGAATCGTTGGACTCTTGTGATCGAGCAACGTTTTCAAGTCGTCGGTTGAATCATTGGCGGCTGGTCCAAGAGCCATACATCCAATGGTTCCCCAGTACTTGATCGCATCGTTCTCATTTGCCAGTAATTCGCGGACTTGGAAGGGCGTCGCTTCAGGCGAAGACGCCAACATGGCGCTGGCTAGAATTTCTTCATAGGGGAAACTCTTCGCCTGCACTTCTTCGTAGACGGTTTTCGCGGTTCGCGAATCAAACATCGACTCAGGGACGACGGCAGTGTCGCGAAACTCTGACATTTTCTCGCGGAGAACGGCACGATACTTCGTTAGCTTTTCCTGATAGGCGGGGTCGGTCGCGATGTTTCTGGTTTCCCATGGATCCGCCTGGAGATCGTAAAGCATCTCTTTCGGTTGGGGATGTTCCCAGATGGCGGCGTGTTGTCCCTTGAGTTCGCCATTCTTCCACGCGGCTTGCCACGCTTGCCACGACGGCATACTGAACTGGTAGTAACTGTACGGAGCCGCCGGGAGGTGAGGCATGAAGCGACGAATGTACTTGAATCGGCCGTCGGTGATACCACGACGCATACCGACAAGTTCGTCGAAGCGATCACCGAACAGAAAGACATAATCGTCAGTCGGTTGCGTTCGATGTTTGCCGAGGAACGCCCTACCCTGCATGTGGGATGGCGTTTTCAGATTCACCAGCGAGAGGAGCGTAGGTGCCAAGTCCACAAAGGCGACTGGTTCGCTGGTTCTTGTCCCTGCGCCGAACGGGCAAAGATGCTTCCATTTATCCGGGAAGTGCACGACCATCGGAATGCGAACGCCAGTGTCCTGCAGGTATCTCTTGCCTCGGGGCGTCGGTCCACCGTGATCGGAATAGTAAAATACGATGGTGTCTTCGCGGAGCCCCCGCTTTTCGAGTTCGCGTAGTACGTCGCCAACCAGATTATCCATCGCGGTCAGGTTGTCATGGTAGATCGCAAAGTCGCTTCGCATCTCGGGCAAGTCGGGAAGGTACGGGGGCAGATTGATCTCATCCGGCTGGAGTCGGGTTTGCTGCGGAATGACATTTTGCTTACGGTTGTTGGCAATCTTTTCCGGGAATAGCGAGCTTTCATGACAGACGGTGAAGTTGAAAATTGAAAAGAAAGGCTGGTCAGCGGCGCGGTCACGATAATGCGCCTTCCTGCCGCATCGGTCCCAGATATCTTTGTCGCTTCCCTCGCGGTTGTAGTCCGTCTTGTAATTGTTTGTGCAAAAGTATCCCTGTTCACGCAAGTAACTGACATACGGCTTGAACGAATTCGGAATCGGATGGCGGCTGCGCATGTGTTGCGTGCCAAGCGTGACCGAATATGCTCCGTGGAGCAACGTGCAGCGGGCGACTGCGCAAACGGGAGCATTCGAATAGGCGCGATCAAAGACGACTCCCTTCCTGGCGATCGAGTCGATATTTGGCGTCTTTGCCTGCTCGTTGCCGTAGCAGCCCATCCAGTGGCTGGCGTTGTCTTCGCTCGTGATCCAGACAATGTTCGGTCGTTCGGCCGCTGACAATTCCGTTTGGTCGAGTAAGCAGAGAAATGTAGCCAGCGTGAAGATGGCTGAAATAGAGACGCGGTAGCGTTTCATTCTGATAACCTCTGCGAGTCGTAGAGTCACATTACTTCCGGTTCTTGAAAAACTTGTCTCTTGCTGACTGGTTTGCCAGCTGTTCCTTTTCCTGATCGTAATCGGGGTTCGGCTCGGATGGCACAGGCGCGTTGACGGATTGTCTCCACTCGTCCAGCTGATACTTCATCAGGATGGCGCGGTCTGGAATCTGCCCGGCGAGGTCCTTCTGTTCGCCGGGATCGTCTTTCAAATTGTACAGCTCGAGCTCATTGTTTTCGAAGTAGTGATGTAGCTTCCAATCACCAGCACGAATAATGCTACAAGGACGACTGCGGAACAGTGCATCTCGTTGGTCCCGGAGGTCGTGAAGGCCCTGCAGGTAGGCCGGGAAATGCCAGAAGAGACTCCGCTCCGTGAATGGCTTGCCGGGTGCTTCTCCACGGAGCAAAGGCACCATGCTGAGTCCATCCCTCTCCTGTCCGGATGGTAGTTCGGCGTCCGCGATTTCACAAAGTGTTGGATAGATGTCCGTGCCGATCACGGGAACCGACGACTTGGTGCCGGCCTTGGTGACTCCTGGCCAATAGATGAAAAGCGGCACGCGAATGCCGCCTTCGTAATACGTTCCCTTGTAACCTTTGAGCGGTCGCATGGATGTAACCCCGCCATAGCCACCATTGTCAGAAGAAAAGATGATGACGGTGTTCGAGGTGAGGTCCAGCCGGTCCAGTGTCGCGAGAATT
>CALHZT010000164.1 GCA_938040995.1 uncultured Pirellulaceae bacterium
GCCCTTCAGAAGATTCACTTTCTGATTCACCGCTCCTGGATCCCTGATCGCCAGACTCGCCCTGCTGACCTTCGTTCATTTCGCCTTCAGCAGTTTCGCCGCTTTCGCCCTGCTCGCCTTTTCCGGATTCGCCCTGCCCGCTTTCACCTTCGCCTTCTCCGTCGCTTCCGCTTTCGTCGCCTTCACCGGAATCGCCAGTCTCAGCGCGCTCACCTTCCGCCGATTCGCCTTCGCGACCGTCGCCTTGTTCAGACTCGCCCTCCTGACCTTGGCCAGAATCACCTTGCTCGCCTTGGCCTGATTCGCCCTGTGCAGGATCATTCTGGCCAGTTCCTGATTCACCAGATTCGCTCTGACCGCTATCGCCTGACTGGCCGCGTTCACCTTCGCCCGACTCGCCGCCGTCTTTCATTTCCTCCACACCAGACTCGCTCTGACCGGTTCCACTTTCATCGCCAGGCTCGCCATCGTTATCACTACTGGATGGCTTGGGCGTGCCGTCCGATTGCTCGCCGTTCTCCTCCTTCATCTTGTCGAGAATCCGGTCAAATGCTTCCGAGTCCTCGGTACCGTCGCCAGCAACCGGCTCGCTATCGGCGTCTTCAGATGGATCGCCAGATTTGCCAGACGAGCCAGAATCTGAATTCCCATTCGATTCATTGCCATTCGGTTCACTGCCATTCGATTCACTGCCATTCGGTTCGCCATCAGTCGATTCGGCACCTTCACCATTCATTTCACCGTCAGCATTTCCATTTTCTCCATTGGCGTTGTCGCCGCTCGCATCATTCGAACTTTCGCCTTGCGATTCTCCATTTTTCGCTTTTCCATCTTGCGATTCTCCGCCGGAATCGCCCGCCTGCTCGCCACTCGATCCCGATTCCCCCGATTCGCCATTCTGACCTTCCGAGTTTTGCTCGCCTTCTCCGGGCTGGTCACCCATCTCGCCGCTCTCGTTGCCATCTCCGGCCGAATCCCCTTCGGAACCTGCTTCGCCATCCGACGACTGGCCCTCACCACTTTGATTTTGACTGCCACCCTCCTGCCCTTCGCTGCCCTCGCCGTCCTGTTCTCCACTGGCACCTTCATCACCGTCGCCTTCGCCACCTCCTCCATCTTCACTGCCCTGTTCTCCTTCGCCTTCACCACCCTCCCCACCTTCACCATCATGTCCTTTCTCGCCATCCGATGATTCGCCGTTTTCGCCGTCCCCACGTTCGTCACCTTGCTCGCCACGATCGCCGTCACCTTCGTCATCGCGCGACATGCCTTCCTCATTCGGCTCCTGCCCTTCTGCCATGGGCTTCGACACGACGATCGCGTACCAGTCGGTTCGCGCAATATTCGCTGCCGGCGATCCATTGACCGGGTCCGTACGGTTATCCCTGGCTTCGCCGCGGTAGAGCACGATGTCACCCGCCTTTAACCCCAGCTTTTGTGGCGAGAATTCGTAGCGACCGACCCTTTGCCCCAAACCGGGCTTATCAAGTATCGATTCATCGACAATCGCCTTCGATTCACGCTTCGCCTGGAACTTTAATTGTGAAATGCCAAAGTCGGGATCCACGGCTCGAATTTCTATCCGCTGCTTTGCATTCTCCGGCACCTTGATCCTTTGCGATTCCGGCAACAAAACCTCGACAAGCGGCGGCAAATCCGGAGTCACACTGATCGGGTACACGATTGGCCGTTCATTCGTCTGGCCATTTGTGGAAGTAAATCGCAATTGATAGGACGTATGTTTTGGCGTGCGACGATCTTCGTTCAGCAATAACGGAAACGTTACCGTCGCGACACTACCGTCGTGCTTCATCGTCAGACGTCGTCCGGCGTCCGGTCGACCGTCTTGCTCCGCCGCCGTCGCGGGATCAAACTCAATCCGGGCGTGGCGAATTTCCTGATTGGCCTGCGCCGTAATGGTGACCTTTGTGCCCTCGACGCCCTCGATGTCCCCCTGGCTTTCGACAACCTTCGTTTCGATCCCCGTATAGTCGGGATAATCCAGGCTCACCTCCTCAATGAAGATACTCGGCGCTTGCGAAACGCGAACGCGCCATGGACCGGCCACCGCGTCGCCCGCGTGGATCTCATAAGTTATGTCCTGTTCAATGCCTGCATTACCCTCTGGCAATGTCGCGCGGAAACTCAAGCCGATCTTGTCAGTCGTCATTTCGATCTGCTGATTGACGACTTGTCCATCAGCGGTGCTATAAACCAGAAACGCCTGCCCCTGATCGGCGGCATCTTCGATTGTTGCCGAAACGTCGACCCGATCACCGGCGAAGACCTGAACATCTCCCGGCTCGACATCCTTGATCTGCACGCGGGCGGGTCGAGCCACATTGCTGAACGGACTCAGCACGCGTCCAATGGTCTGAAAAGAACTCTTCGGTGAGAAAATCGTGTACAGCGCGAAAAGTGTCAAAGCCGCGAGTAAACAGAGAGCGATCCGGATTAACGGCGTCTGATCGACGGAGAGATCCACGTTGACTTCTGAAAGCCGCCGGGCCGCCTGTTGTTCGACTTCGTCAAAAACGACTTTGCGAATTTTCTCTTTCTTCGGCCGCAGCATCACGAAGTTGATCAAGCTGGTCTTGAGCGACGGCTCTTCGCGCTCGACCAACTGAGCCGCATAGGCGGGATTTATTTTGCGGGCGATCTCCGGCATCAAGAATCGCACAAAGTAAAATGCGATGCCGCCGAGCAGCGCGACCAGAGATCCAAGCCGACCCCAAACGCCCAAATCGACGACCCAATGATCGACGATCACAACCGTCAGGAGAAAAAACACGACCAGTGCCATTAACCCCATGGCTCGACCAGAGATGTCGGTCAGCTTGAGATTCGTACGAACCTTCTTCAGCTGCGCATCGATATAGTCGTCATACGCTACGACCTTCGTCCGGTTTTTGGAGCTTCCTGTCGCCATCGACTTTGTATCTTCCTGCCGAGCCAGTTCAGTGGTTTACTCAAGTATAGGCAATCGACACGAATTCATCGGCATCTTATGCCAATTCGGCAGTAACGACGGTAGCAAGTGGTAGCGACAAAATTCCGGTCGCCCGGATTCTGACAGGAACACCTTGCAAGGCCCGTGTCCATTTCCCTTCCATCGCCGACAATTAGTTAGAAAGTTCACACGATTCAGGTTGAAAAACGACCTGAACTGGCTTTGACGGATCTCGGTGCCAAAGGCATGATGATTGCCGATTCGTTTTGCCCACAGCATTCTACTGGTCTGGCAAAAAAGTCCTTCTCGGCGAAAATGTACGGATCGACGAAAGAAGAACTTTCGCATCGCCCCACGTCGCCCAGGATTCCTGACTGAATCAATTTATGACAAGCAAAGCCAAGATTATTTACACGTTGACTGACGAAGCGCCAGCCCTGGCGACTCGTTCCTTGCTCCCCATCATCCAGGCGTTTGCAGCAGCATGTGATGTCGAGGTGGAAACGAGAGACATTTCGCTTGCCGCGCGCGTTCTTGCCAATTTCCCGGAGAACCTTTCCGACGAACAGAAGATTGGTGATGCACTTGGTGAACTTGGCCGGCTCGCGAAAGAGCCGTTCGCCAACATTATCAAGCTGCCGAACATCAGTGCATCGGTACCACAGCTAAAAGCGACGATCAGCGAACTGAAATCGAAGGGCTACAACGTTCCGCACTATCCGGACGAGCCATCGACCGACGAAGAAAAGGCCATCAAGTCGCGATATAGCAAAGTCCTCGGCAGTGCGGTCAATCCAGTCCTGAGAGAAGGCAACTCGGATCGACGGGCTCCATCCGCCGTGAAGGAGTACGCAAAAAAGAATCCTCATTCGATGGGTGCCTGGTCCAGTGATTCCAAATCACACGTTGCGACAATGACCGAAGGCGATTTCGTTTCCAATGAACTGTCGACAACCATGCCCGATGCCAATGATCTCAAAATTGAATGGCATGGTAATGATGGCAGCCAGAAGTTGCTCAAGGAATCGGTCCCGGTCCAGGAAGGAGAAGTCGTCGATGCCACGGTCATGCACGTAGAGAAACTCAAGTCCTTCCTCGAAAAACAGATTGCCGACGCGAAAGAACAGGGAGTTCTTTTTTCGTTACACATGAAAGCCACCATGATGAAGGTCTCCGACCCAATCATTTTTGGCCATGCTGTCCGCGCCTTTTTCCCGGCGGTGTTTGAAGAGCACGCAGATTCTCTCGAAGCCGTGAACGCCAATCCGAACAACGGGCTTGGTAATATCCTGTCGGCCATTCAGATACTGCCCACGGACCAGCGACTGCTCATTGAACAAAAAATTGAGCGCGCGATTGAAAGTGGGCCCGCTTTGGCCATGGTGAACTCCGACAAGGGCATTACCAACCTGCACGTGCCAAGTGACGTCATCATTGATGCATCGATGCCAGCCATGATTCGGACTTCCGGACAGATGTGGAATGCCGAGGGCAAGCAGCAGGATACCAAGGCCGTCATTCCTGATTCCAGTTACGCCGGCTTGTATCAGGCCACCATTGATTTTTGCAAAGAGCACGGCGCGTTCGATCCAACGACCATGGGAACAGTACCGAATGTTGGCTTGATGGCTCAAAAGGCAGAAGAATACGGATCGCACGACAAGACATTTGAGGTCCCCGGCGACGGAAAAGTCGTGGTCGTCAACAATCGTGGCGAAACGGTGATGGAACATCCGGTGTCCACCGGCGATATCTGGCGCATGTGCCTGACGAAAGATGCGCCGATTCGCGACTGGGTAAAACTTGCGGTCACGCGAGCCAAAGCCACAGGCGCGCCGGCAGTTTTCTGGCTGAACAAGGATCGTCCGCACGATTCGCAGCTCATCCAGAAGGTAGAGACTTATCTCAAAGACCACGATACGGACGGGCTTCAGATCGAGGTCCTTGCACCCATCGAGGCAACGAGGTTCACGCTGGAGCGGGTTCGCAAGGGCGAAGATACGATTTCGGTCACGGGCAATGTGCTTCGCGACTATTTGACGGACCTGTTTCCGATCCTCGAACTCGGCACGAGTGCCAAGATGCTGTCGATCGTTCCTCTGATGAATGGTGGCGGACTGTTTGAAACGGGGGCCGGCGGATCGGCACCAAAGCATGTTCAACAATTTAATCAGGAAAACCACCTGCGATGGGATTCACTTGGAGAGTTTCTCGCGCTGGCGGCTTCGCTGGAACATCTTGGTGAGTTCGCCGAAAATCCGCGGGCAAAAGTCCTTGCCGATGCGCTCGACAAGGCGACAGGGAAACTGCTGGATAACGGCAAGTCGCCATCTCGCAAGGTCAACGAACTCGATAATCGTGGCAGCCATTATTATCTCGCACTTTACTGGGCGCAGGCACTCGCGACTCAAATTGCGGACAAGAGTCTGCAAGGCGCGTTTACCAAACTTGCAGCGAAACTGGCGGCAAGCGAGCGCGTGATTCTCGACGAACTCAACGGTGTTCAGGGGCAGGCGATGGACGTGAGCGGTTATTACTTCCCGTCCGAAGAGCTCGTGCAAAACGCCATGCGACCAAGCAAGACGTTTAACGACATACTTGCAATCGTTGCTGCATAAAATCGCACCGTTTCAGTTTGATAATGCATGTAGTGGACGAGGCTACGAGTCCCTCGAAACCGAAAAACA
>CALHZT010000165.1 GCA_938040995.1 uncultured Pirellulaceae bacterium
AACTCAGAGTCAAGGCGAGATGTAGTGGGCGAGGGCACGAGTCCCGTGGGATATACGCAGAAAACGGACTCGTTGCCTCGTCCACTACCCTGAAATTAAGATGCCACAATTCACTCGTCTCTATCGACTGACAGGAAAGAAAGGACAGGAATCAGGAGCATTGCCGACCGTGGGCATTTCGATGGCCACCTGGGTTGCCACATTTGCAAAGGCGGCCATTCCATCGCACCATTCGACTGGAAAGCGTTTCTCGACGTTGCCAGAAGCGAGGAGAATGTGTTGGAAAGAAGTTCATCCCCTATAGGCTTCCTCACTTACGCGTTTTGAAGTTGCACACTTTCAGGGCAGCGAGCGGAAAATGGGACTGGCTGGACTGGCTCCAACATGTTTCCGTGAAGCAACGACTAAGGTGGCCGCCGTTGGTGCCTGTCCTATTTCTCCGCAGATTTAGTGATGCGGGATGGTCCGTCGAGAAAAGGGACAGGCACCGAACGCACAAACACAGGGAAAATCAAGCCGTCAACGATGTCGGAGCCAGTCCCTTTTTCGACTGCCGCAAAGTGCGCAACTTCTAAACGCGTAGGCGAGGCATAAACTTCTATCCGGCACATCTCTCGCTTACGCGTCGGGCTTCCATTTCACAGGACGCGCATTGACAGCTATACCGTTCCTGAACGCTATCGAATGAACAAGAAGCGTATCCATCCAGAAACGCATCCTACTGTCACCGTACCCTAACGAGTTGCGGCGGCGTTTTGTGGAAACAGCCGAAAGCGTGGGTCGTCCGGAACCGTACGGGATTGTTGAAGTCGAGCGTTCATGTCTTTGACGACGTCGGGGTGCTGACTCGCAACGTTCCTGGATTCGCCCGGATCAATCGACAGATCATAAAGTTCCAACGGCGACTCAGGATCTTTGGATACGTTGTACCGCACGGCTTTCCATTTTCCTTTTCGCATGGCAACGCGACCGTTCCTGTCCGGGAACTCCCAGTAGAGGAATTCGTGTTCCTTCTGTCCGTCTTTTCCCAGCAAAGTCGGCAACATCGAGACGCCATCGATCGGAGTATCCACAGGGCGTTCGACCAGTTCCGCCATCGTCGGCAGAAAGTCCCAGAACGCCGAGACGTGTTCCGAAACGCTACCAGGTTCTATCTTGCCGGGCCACGAGGCGATCATCGGTACGCGAATGCCGCCCTCGTAGAGGTCTCGTTTCAATCCGCGGTAGATGCCATTCGAGTCGAAATACTCTGGATCATGACCGCCCTCAATGTGCGGTCCATTGTCAGAAGTAAAGATCACGAGCGTATTGTCAGCGATTCCGAGCTTGTCGAGTTCTTTCATGAGCTCGCCTACATAGTCATCAAGCACATGAACCATTGCTGCAAATGCTGCATGGCTTTCTGGTTGCGCACTATAGTAGTCCTCGGAGTATTCGCTCTCCGGTAGATACTTCCCCCGATATTTTTTCATGTACTCTTCGGGAGCCACCATGTCAGCGTGTGGCTGCACCGCCGCGTAATAGCAAAAGAACGGTTGGTCCTTGTTCTCGCGAATGAACTTCAATGCCCGTTGGTGGATGATGTCGGGCGCGTAATCGTGTTTATGCGACGCAACATTGCCCCATAACATTTGTCTTTCTGCGTCATCCCAGAGGAACGCCGGATAGTAGCAGTGTGCCATTCGTTGGCAGTTGTAACCGTAAAACTGGTCAAAGCCCATTTTGAGTGGATCGCTGACCGAGCCGGGATAGCCCAATCCCCATTTACCGAACGCACCGGTTTTGTAACCGGATTTTCGCAGGTGACTGGCGACCGTGTAAGTATCCGCCGGCATCGGTTGCTGACCTTCTGGGTCGTGTTCAGCATTGCCACGGACAACGGTGTGCCCCGTGTGGAGCCCAGTCATCAAGGAGCATCGTGAGGGAGCGCAGACGGTACTTCCCGAGTAGTGTTGCGTAAATCGCATACCCCGACGCGCTAACGCATCGATGTGAGGGGTCTGGAATTTTGACTGGCCATAACAACTCAGATCACCGTAACCGAGGTCATCGGCCAGGATAAAGATGACATTTGCAGGAGCCTGGTTATTAGCGCTCGCGGTTGTCGCAAACGCAGAAAAAAGTGATACGACGAGCAGACCGCAAAGGCATTGCAGTTTCTTTTGTGCATTTATCATTGAGGTAGTCGTCCAGTTTCGACCGGTGGTAAGTCGCTGGTTAGTCCTTCTTTCATGAACGCGACGAGATCCGCCTTGTCCTGATCCGTCAGCTCGAGTTTCTTGACCTTCTCGCTGAGGAACGGATTGGCATGGCCACCTTTGGCGTACCACTCGACGACTTCTTCGAGCGTCTTTTGGCTGCCGTCGTGCATGTAAGGGCCAGTCATGGCAACATTTCGAACCGTCGGAGTTTTGAACGCGCCGCGATCAATGTCGTTGTTCGTTTCGGCAAAACGGCCGAGATCGGGTTTCTCGACTTCCATACCGACGCCGAGGTTGTGATACAACTCGTCCGCAAAATTTGCTCCGGCATGACATGCCGTGCAGTTTGTTTTCTCGCTAAAGAACAAGTCGCGACCCCGGATCGTTGACTCGCTGAGATTCGCCACGACTTTCTGGGCGTCGGAGTATTCCGCGAAGACTTCCGGATCTTCTTCTTCCAGTTCGTCAAGATCTTCGCCCCACTGGGATTCGATGCCGCGAACGACTTCGAGGTAGTCGTAACCGGCAGGAGCTGTAACCAGCGTCCGCTCAAAAGTCGCGATAGCTTTGCCTACGTTGTCGATCGTTACGCCGTCCGGGAAAATCTTCTCGAACTGTACTTTGTAGCCTTCGATGCCGGCCAGCGTGTTGACGCAATTTTCATGCGTATTGCCCATCTCGATTGGATTCTCGATCGGCCCTACTGCCTGGGCTTCGAGCGAATCGGCTCTGCCATCCCAGAATTGTGCGCCACTGATGATCCGGTTATAGGCGACTGGCGAATTGCGACCGCCCTCCTGATCATCAATGCCGACACCAAACTTCGTGTCTTTGGCGTAACCATTGTCCGGCGCATGACAAGAAGCGCAGCTAACCGTGTTGTCTTTCGACAATCGAGTGTCGAAGTAAAGTTGACGCCCCAATTCGATCTTCGCAATCGTCATCGGATTCTCCTTGATACCGACGATGTTCTCCTGCGCGGCCGAAAGCCCGAGGGGCAAGCTGACGCTCAGTGGACGATGGTTGTTCGGATCGTTGATAAATATCTTGATCTCTTCAAGCGTCAATGATCCTTCGCCAGGAATGCCGCTGGTAAGGAGAGGATTACCGAGCACAACTTCGATTGGAGAATCGTCCGCGCCACTGGCCGACGTTCCAGATGCTGCCGCTGCCTGGTGTTCGGAATCGCCATCATGGTCACCCTCATCGTGCTCGCCGTCGGTACCATGATCGTGGTCACCGTCGGCGTGATCACTTTCAGCTTGGTCGTGATCTGCGCCTTCGTCGTGGGCAGGATCACTGTGTTCGTCTTGCGACGAATTCGAATCTGCCTCTGCTGACGACGCGTTGGAGTCAGGGACGATGGATGCGGTGTCTACCGGTTGGCATCCCCAGAACATGATGAGAGACAGGCCCAGAATGGGCATCAAGAGCCGATGAATGACGCAGGTTCGCCCGCAGGAGAAATTTGGAGTCATCTTTGTATTTTCCATCCAAAAACTGATATTCGACTGGCTTCGCCACGACTTGAAGTGGGACAAATCGTGGGAAAATTGGTAAAAATCACGAAGAACGATATTGTATGGATTCACCGGTCCAAGGCGACCCGTCGTAGGGCAACTTGTTGGTCGGCATTCCACATCAATCAAAGATTGTTCCCGGATTTTGAAAGCAATCAGGTAAAACCATGGCCCATCATAAAACGTGTGTTCGGATACATGTTGGCTACGGCAGGAAATGCTGTTCGCTGCTCGCGAGTTTGATCGCGATTGGCGTCCTGACTACCGGTTCGACTGCCCAGATGGTGAATGTCGGGACGCCATTCCAGAATGTTGGTGACAGTTTCTATGAGAATTTTGGAACGTCAGGCAGTTATGCAAACAATGACGGCACGTTTTCTTTTAACTGGGGCGGCGGAAATGCGATTCCGCCGTTTGGAGGTTACAACCCGAATAACGATGCGACGCTTGGATTTCGGCGTGGCGGATTCAGCCTGAACCTGAGGGCGTCGCAAGGTAGCTCGCGAACCAACTCGGTGACGACTCCTTCCGTTACGATGATGAACGGTGGCACGGGTTCGATTATCAACTCGAGCTTCCGTCCCTTTGTGACGAGCGTGGTTCCGGTGATCGGCAACGGAGGCAACAACTATGTGCCTGTGGTTAGCGGTTATCCGTCGTTTCAGATGAATCCTGCATCGCAAGTCGTCTACATCAACCCGCTCGCGGAGAAAATTCAAAGGCTGCGAACGGAGTCTCCTGAAGAGTCACCACGCTTGCGCGAGCTGCGTGAGAGGGCCAAAGCCGAACAGCGGGCCAAGTCGCTTGATGTGGCGCCGCCCGTAAGTTCGGCTTCGTACGGCGATCTGAGTGTGGCGGAAATTAAAGCTGCACAGGCGAATGAAGCAGATACCGTTTCTCCGAAAGTCGCCGAGTCAATTGCGAAAGCTGACAAGTATGCCAGGGAAGACAAGCTTGGCCTGGCGAAGTACCACTACAAGTATGCTCTCAAGCGTGCTCCCGAATCTCACAAGTCGCAGCTATCTGAAAAGCTGGCGGCCGTGGAGCAGAGAATTTACGAGCAGAAGCGTGAAGCTTCCGCAAAACCGTAGAAGTGATTTCAAAACCTGCGTTGGCGAACCGGCTTTAGGGCTCGTCTCGCAAATCGTGAGCGGCTTCGGCGCTAGCCGCCGGTGGAATCGGAATGGCCTTTTATAACAGGAATCGATTCGTTCGCTCACGGATGCAACGAAATTACGAGACGAACCCTGGCCAGTACTGCTCAATTGAGACCAACGCGCTGCTGCCCTGAAAGGGCCCCGACAAGTCAGCCTGGGGCAATCGCGGCGAGCCTCGGCGAGTCGCGAGTCGCCCCAGGTTCCTGATCATGGAAGTTGGGCGATCGAGCATTGTGTTTGAAACTTTTTAAATGATCCGAGATCGCAAGCAATAAGGTTGGCCACCTCAATTTCGGTCTCGGTACAATGACGACGTGTTGGGCATTTTGGCTCGACCAATACTCATCTTGGCATCCGGATTCCTGGGGCGTCGCTCAAACTCGCAGGCTCGTTTTTGCTGTGCCCCAGGCTGGCTTGTTTTGCCACTTCGTGGCGAAGGCACATCCGGCAAATGGTGATCTTTGTCTCAA
>CALHZT010000166.1 GCA_938040995.1 uncultured Pirellulaceae bacterium
GAAGAGGAGCTTGAGCTTGTCTGGTGGGTGGCGCGGCTTGAAGTGCATTGGTCCATGACCGCCGACTTGCAAGCGGGGCCTGCTTCGCCGCGTCGTTCGTGGTCGCTGGGGCTCCCGACGAACTCGCTCCCGCCTCTAAAATCTACCATGTTGTCCATAACATGATTTAAGGTCCGGCCATCCATGGCCGGGGTTGTCGGCGACAGCGGCAACATCTTGATACTGCATTGGCGCGCAAGCCGTTCGCGTTCGTCGCGCGGCTCCCCGCTTCTCGCCGCGGCCATCCTTGGCCGCGGCTGGCGCCGACAACCGCCGGGGGCAGGCTTCACTTGGGCGACTTCGCGGCGGACGAACCGATGGCAAGCGAGCTTCGGCGCGCGACACGGTTTCCGTTCTTTGAGTGCGATCGTTACGAGCCGCTTTCTTGTCGCCCTGCGTTCAGTGACATCCATGTCACCCCAGCGGCTATCAGGGCGGCGACGTCCATGATCGCCGCATTCTCACTTCTTCTCGCTCCAACTTCGAGCGCGGGGTTGGCTCGCAGTTCGAGCGCTCTTGGTTCCTGCGCGAACTGCCAACAGGTTTCGCCGCGATCGGAACCAGGCTCGCCAATCACGTCGAACGCGCGGCGACGCAAGCGCACGTCAAGCGCTACTCACTAAACCCACTCCGTCGATGTACCCTTCGTTCGTACCTCTCTGCGGGAACATTCGACTTCGCTGACTTGGTTGGCGATCCAAGCCGCATCCGCTGGCGCGAGCTTCGACCCGCCACCGCAGGCGGACTGCGCTTATGACGTACTGCGGAATTCGCTTGGTTGTTCACGTTCCATCTGTTGGAGCGCGCTTCGACGACGTGGGCTTTGAGATCGAATCCGCAGAACGTCAACGCTCCGCCGCTGCCTTGCAACCGGGGCCGTAGCGCAACCCGCCCTCTATAAAGCGGAATTCGTCATCCTGACTCATCCACTTTCCCTCGCCGTCCATGGCTCGGCTCGCCACGCGGGATCGGCGGAACTCTTTGACAGTGCCAGCCGCATTCTTTCCTTTAGCTGCCTTCGTCGTGATCGCGGGAACAGTCACCGCCGCTCCACGCTCCGGCCACGCTCATTGTTTTGCAGTTCAACCACGTTCGATTCATTGAATGCTTAAGATCGCGACGCGCTGGTTGCCATTGGTCCGCTTCCATGGCCTGCGCTGCGCGTGACTCGCACGGCCCGGTGCCTGCGGCATCGGTGAACGCCTGCCACCGCTCGTTTTACTCTGGCGCAACGTTCTTTGAAACGAATGAACCGGGTTCGGCGTTCAACCCGGAAGATCGCGGACCGCTTCCATGGCAGGCGTCCACCGACGACGTCCATGTCGCCGGGCCGGTCATGCGGCGGACGTCCATGTCCGCCGTATTTTTGGTCTTCCGGCGCTTCGACGCCTTCGCGCGCCGATGCCGCGCTCTAATGCAGGCCACGCTGGCCAGTACTCAAGCCGCGCTCAGGTTCCGCCGCGACTGGATGCCGCGCTCACAGAATACGTCGATCGTCGCGGCGGCAAGTTGGCGACGACGGCGCGGGGAAGCTCGCGACAACACAACATCAACTCGCGCACCACTCGCGCAGAGACTGCCAACGGTGTTTCGCGGGCGTGGTTACAGGGAACTACGGCAACGTCGATGCGCCCGCGTTCGATCAAGCATCACTGCCCTGCTGGGAGGGGGGCAGGGGGGTGGGAACTATCCCAATTAAACTGCAACTCGATATACCACGGCCTTGCTCTGTTGTAGCTAGGAAGAACAACGATTGAACGTGTTGGTTGCCCATCGAGTCCATTTAAAATCAATCGCTCTACGTTGTTGGCATCTGGATTTGCTTGGGCCTTCCACTCCTCGATTCTTTCTCGTTTGGCTTCCGGCAGCCCCAATCGCTCTCTGAGTTCGTCCGTAACTTCCAATACGTCTTCAAGCGTCATCGGCGGCAAGTGAAACGCCAGCATCGCAATCTTGTCTGACTCGGCCTCGCGCCGAACGATCGTCTCCGATACTGCAACATCTAACTCAGATTTATCTTTCAAACGCAACGTAACCTTCGACTTCGTAGTATCGCGCACCAGCGTTGTAGCATTTGCCGCCTTTGCATTCTCGAAAGCATCGACTGTTGGTTGTGAACCAACGTCTATTAACCGGTGACTAACCTGCATCTTCAACGCTCCATAACCAAGCGCAGCTACTATGATTGCAGCCAATGCGATTCGTGACATGTTTTTCTCCTTCACAACGCAATTGCCTGCCCTATGGTCGTGGCACCGTTGTTACACCTGGAGAGTTCAGGAGGTTCAACGCATTGTCAACTGTTGCCATTTGCTGCTGCTGACTCATGTTACCCCAGGTCGTCAAGACATGCCTTGAGATATAAAGCCATCGAAGGTTTTCGTCAGCGTTTGGATTGGTGTCGCTGAATAGTCCTTTGTCAAACACTTCGCGGAACGTCTTGCAGCCCGGCAGGCCTGATTCCGCTTCACTACTCATCAACCGGCCAATCAGTGAAAACGGAGCCAGTTTGTTGATCTGCCCGTAACCAGGATTAAGAACTTGCACCTGCTCCCGTTGTGTTAGCAGCGCAGTTCCTTCGGTTACTTTCCCACCGTCAATTAACTGCCACGCCTGCAGTGCGCCTTGGTCAAGTTGGTCGTTGTCAATCAGCTGTTGAATACCGCCTAACCCACCTTGGTCATAGGCTTGGAACTGCTTGCCGATATCGTTGAAGATGCGGAAAGCCATTTGCGTGACGATCTTCTGCATTTCGCCGTAGACCGCGGCCGCCCGCAGTGCCATTTGACGACGCTCCGCGACGTTGAGGCACATTCCGTGTTTGTCGAGATACATTCGGCTTTGAACCGCAACATCCAAGAACCGCAGTTTTTCATCCTGTAAGCGATCCAGAATCTGCGTAACTACCTGTGCCCCGGCGTGCGTGGCAAGACCCGCCCATTGGTATTTGACAGGGTCCTTCTTGTACAGCGCAGCGTACTGCTTGTAGATATTCACCAACGATTGGCGTTGCTGAACATAGGTCGGATCAATCTGCGCTACTGACTGCAAGCCGTTGGGATCAGTAGCATTTGTCGGTGAGTTGCCGACGTACCTGTAAAGATTCGAGTCACCTGCCGCGAAGCCAATTGGGTCTTCGCTGATCCACCTTCCGACTTTTGGGTCATACCATCTGTTCAGATTGTTCTGCTGGGCAGTCCGTACAACGAACGAGAGGTTTCGTCCGCAAGTGCCCCGTTTCGGGCGGCATGGCCGATCTCGGCGAGACGGTACGCAACTATTCGACGCGGGAAAAGAGTCTGCGACTCCCGTGCGTCTACGCGAGGTCGTGAGCTTTCGAATTGAACTGCTATTCTGGATCATAGCGTCGTAGATCTTCAAACAGATCGAAATGAGGATCGACCGAGTACACCATCAGATTTAGTCGTCTTGCGATGCTTACGGCAACTAAGTCTGTCAGCGGGAGTTTGTTCCCTCGCGGTGCCTGGACACGCCCTTCGTCTGCGGCAGCTCGCCAGTCATCTGGCGTTATTTCAACGTAGTGCGTAAGCAACAGGCGTGATGACGCCCAGTCTGCCTGATCCTTCCGTCGAAATCCAAGTAAGACTTCCGCGAGGATCGGGCCAATCATCGACACGCGGTCAGCGTCGATCAACTTGTCGACTTCGAGTTTCTCTTTCGATCCGGGCTTGCTGAAGAACGAAGCCCATATGCAAGTATCGACGATTACGAATTCATCCATGCGACGCACCAATCCTACCTACTTCAAACAGGAAAGTCGGTGTGTTCGATCTCTGTCGCTTCCAGTTGCTCCCAGTTGTTATCGTACTCGACCTTTCCCGATACGCTCTTGAGTTCCCGCAACCTCACCAACCGCAAGTATTCTCTCGCCGCTTTTGAAACTGCTTCGGCGTCGTCGCTAGCCGCCGTCACCAAACGCAACTGTTGGATTTCGTCGTTCGACAGATTTACTGATAGATTCATCTTCCAGTTCTCCGGGATTATTTCCTAATCCTTATTCTATCTCGGCTTATGGTTCGTTGCGACCCGAACCCTTCATCCCCGGTTGTTGACGTGGCAGGTCTGCTGGGTGTGTTGCCGCGTGGACGTCTTTCAGGTGCTTGATGTGCGTGATTCGGGCAGGCGGAATGTGGTTTGGCGTGGAGTGAACCAGGGCGAATGCACAGCGGTCGGCCATCGTAGTGATACTTCCTTTCGTTTGATTTTGTCGGTAGTCGTAACCATGGGCCGGTCAGTCGTAGTCGTAGGTCAGTATGATTCTGGCGCGGTTGGCGTACTGATGGATAGCTTGGGGCGTAGCCGTGGCTGCTAAAACAAAGTCTCGAAGCCAGCGGCGTGGAAGTGGTGGTCATTCGTGAATGCCTGGGTAAGTCCTTCTCGTCGCATTACAATAAATGAACACTGATCCACGATTCCTGCCTGGTCGTATTCTCCTCTCGCGTATGCGTCCCAAGCCTCCTGAACCTCTCCGCCATCCAGTAGCAGTAGCATTTCTGTTGCTGCAAGTTGTTCACGAAGCGCGACGACCGAGGATCTAAAGGGATACCTTGCGGCGGCGTTGCCACATTCCATGAAGACCAAGTCAGTGGTCACTAGCGGTTGGCAAGCGTCGACAAGCCGTTTGAAAGCTGCCGTCGCCGCGTCATGCCATTGATCCTTACGGTTCCAGATTGCGAGAAGACCAACCGTGTCTAGAGACACGCTCATGGCTGGTGTTCGTTGTGTCGGTCAGCGAGCTTTAATTCATCCGTATCGAAAGATTCGGAGAGAATTGCATACGTCGCATCCAACTGGTCCGATGCCTTATTTTCGCTAACTGGCCGCGGAGTAAATTCGACCTCGGTGTGATCCGGAAGATCGACTTCGCCCAGTGGGCGAAAGACACCGTTTTCGTAGATGGCATGTATATTCTTCATATGGTTCACCGTTTCCATGGAGGTTTGGTACTCGATTTATTATAGACGCGACTCTCGCCGACAGGCCAGCGAAGTTAGCTTCTTTCACGGCAGATCGGGCTTACTGCTGGATGCCAAATCACATCCTGAAGTTCCCCATTATTCGTGGGCGCGATTTTAGGGTTAGTGGAATTTTGACCGTCGCTGTCCCGTTTATCGCGCTTCCCGTTTATCGCGTTTCACCTCGACCGATCTTGATTGCGGTTCGATAGATGACGATCGGCTTATCTCTGCCGCCGGGAGTCGCTGAAGTTGCGACTTCGTGTAAAACCGGCGTGAAACGTGTTGCAATAAATCAACATCCTCCGGGTTGGTTCGTCACAGGTGTCATAATCCGAAGTTGGCCCGGATGCTCAAGGCGAATCCCGTGGCGAATTCGCGACTGGCAAGCGGTTTTCGAGCAGGGGAAACCTATCTTTTGCCGTTGAGGACAAATTGAAGCGCCGTGCTTCATGACCACTTTGTCCCCGATGAATGACCACAAAATCACGGCAGAAGTCTGGACGGATCGTCAGGTTCTTCAGCACTTTACTCTGTTCGTTGCCACACCCCTTTGACTCAATAACACCGCGCAGAATTCATTTTCTGCGCAGTGTAATCCCCATGAGCCCCGCGCCGAAACTCAAACGTCGGTCGATTAAGACGCAGGAATTGCTGGGCATTGCAGCAATGGCGCTGGTGGTTTGGCTTGCCTGTCAGGCTGGCGCATTGTCGACTCTCGACAACTGGCTTTATGACAGAAGCGTAGCGGCAACGACTCCCATCTCGACTCGAAGCGACAAGCATCAAGTCGTACTGGTGTACGCGGACAGGAAAGCGGCGGCTGCCGAACCAGAGAGAATTCTCCGGACCATCAATACACTTCAGCGACTGGGTGCGACAGCTGTCGGTGTCACATTCCCGGTCGAAAATCTTTCACGCGAGCAGCTGCACTCTCCTGATTCTGTGATCGCCGGAGCCGGCCGAAGCGTTTCTACTGATTTGATTCATCCGCGTGACGGCATCAACCGCTGGCACGTGACGGCTCATCGGAGCCCCACGGAAAACCGTGAAACCAGAATGACGCTGGAAGCAGCACTTTCGCAAATCGTTGCGAGGCCATCTCTTATTCGACCAAGCGGCCAGAACGTTGATTATCGTGTTCGTTTTCGCGGCGGACCAAACAGCATTCCACACGTATCCGATGACGACATCCTGAATCAGCGGATGGTGCGCGAATTCATCGAGGGGCGAGTCATTCTTGTTGGATGGAAGCATGACAAAGCCCAACCGAGGTTGGTGACTCCAACAACCTCCAACATCGGCATGACGACGCTGGAGTTTCGCGGGCATGCACTGGAAACACTACTGGCGAATGACGCCAACCAAAAACCGGTATGGCCGCTTCGGCTGCTGATACCAATTCTCATGGCCCTGTCTGGATACATCGTGGGCCGAACATTCATTATGCGGTGGACTGTTGCAATCGCTGTGGTCGCGACTGTAACGTTCGGGGGCGTAGCCTGGATCCTTCTTGTGTGGCAACACTTGTGGATTCCGGCCGCCCCCGTCGCCGCATCTTTCTTCATCTCGCTCGTGCTCGGTGCATTCGGGAAAATGAAGCAAAAGCAGGTCGAGCTACGGCGTTCGAGAACCAGTCAACTGGCGAGTGATCTTGCTTTGGCGGTTCAGTCGCGATGCTCATGGCACGACATTGCAAACATGATCTCGCAAATTATTGAGTTTGACCGGATGGTGCTTCTCGAGCTGCCAGCCGGATCGGACTACCTCGAAATCGTGCATTTCGAAAATTGCGAGATGGCAGATATTCTCGAGCCGCGTCGTGATGTGATGCGAAGTCCGTGGCTTGATGCTGCGGATCGGGGCGACATCATGAATCTGCGCGAAAGAATCTTCCTGAAGCACAGGACGAACGAAGACCAGTGGCTGGTACCGTTCTCCTGCGGTGGGCAAGTCGTCGGTTTCATGGTCGTCGGCCTCGACGCTGCACGGCTGGAAAAAGATCCGGGTCTGCTTGGCCGGCTGTCGCATTGTGCCAGGGAAACCGCCCTGGTTGTCGCGCGGAAACAGAATCCAGATCACGGCGTGGAGCAGACGAGTGCAGATTCCATCGAATTGGACGAAGCCAGTGATACGGCAATTGCCGTTTGCGATCTGTTCGGACGCATGGATATGCTGAACGCGCGTATGATCGACTTGTGCAAACGATCGATGTTTGACCCAGGTTCCCAGTCGCTCTTGCAGCTGCTTGGCATGTTACTTGACGGTGGCGAAGCCGAGGCGCGAAGGCAAATTGTTCGTGTCATCGTGCATGGTGAAACGGTTGTTCGTCCACTTCGTGCGACGGCGCGCTCCGCTCAGCGATATCTTCAGTTGACTCCCGTCGCCAACCCTGCGGATCCATTTGGTGTCGAAGTGATCAGTTTGGCGGTCTTTGACGCGCCGCAGAATCACGGCGTCCAGATGCAGGATGCGGACCTGGCCGAAAAAGTTGTCCAGCCGGCTCTCAAAAACGCATCGCGTGTCTGGGCTCGCTCGACGAAAATAAAGTTGCCCCAGGACATCGCCGATCATCTCGCGGGGGATGTTGAAAAGACAACTGCATACAAAGCACCGCTGGCCAGTCCCGAGCATCCGGTAGGTGTGTTGGCGCGGACGTTCCTGGGCTATGCCGATGATCTCGACGCCCGGCGAATGGGCGTGGAGTTTGTTCAGCCAGTCGCCGACGTGCGTTCTTCCGCGCCGCAAGAGTTAATCGGGAACGCGGTGGATGTTGCCGTCCGGTTGCTCCTCAGTCGGGCGAGGACAGGTTCATTGGTGCGAGTCGAAAGCCATGCGAGTGAAACTCAGCTTTCGATCAGGATACTCAGCGTAAATACTCCATTGACGGAAAACGTGCGTCTGTCAAATATTGACGCGACGCCGATCTGGAACGATCTACGGGCTCTTCATCAGCAGCTGTTCGAATCGCATTGCCGCGTGCAGGTGATTTCCGGTGCTGGCGAACAGGGTTTGTCTCTCGTATTTCCCGTTGCAGACATGAATCAACCGGTCGCCGAGGCGACCGTGAATCAGGAGGCGCAATCATAATGCTTCCTGAACTTCAGATATTTCCCGCTGATTCGGTCGCCGTCTCGCTCACAACGACTGTATGGGTTGGCGTAATCGTCGTTGCATTTTTCAATCTGCGGTTTGGCTGGAGCATGGCCGGGCTTACGGTGCCCGGTTACATCGTGCCTTTGCTGATGTGTAAGCCGACGTCGGCCGTCATCATTTTCTTCGAAGCACTACTGACATTCTGGCTGGTTTACTTCATCTCCGAAGGGCCAAAGCGGTCGAAATACTGGTGCAGCTTCTTTGGTAGAGACCGTTTCCTTGCGCTCGTCATCGGCAGTGTGGTCGTGCGCGCGCTGTTGGAAGGGTGGCTGTTACCCTGGATCGGGCCGCATCTGGACGAGTGGACCGGATGGCAAATCGACTATCGTAATGATCTGCACAGTTACGGCCTGATCATCGTTTCATTGATGGCGAACTACTTCTGGAAGCCTGGCGTCATTCGCGGAACAGGCGCCCTCGCCACGGTTGTTGGAATCACATTCCTGATCGTGCGCTACCCACTCGTCGAGCTGACAAATCTCAACATCGCCGACGTCAGTAGTCTTTATGAAGACATTTCCACATCGCTGCTGGCCAGCCCGAAGGCTTACATCGTAATTCTCACGTCGGCATGGATCGCTTCATGGCTGAACCTCAAATACGCGTGGGATTACAACGGGATTCTGATTCCGTCATTGCTCGCGCTGCTCTGGTACAACCCCTGGAAGGTCTTTGGTTCTTTCGTCGAAGCCGGCGTGGTGCTGTATCTCGCTAAAACCGTACTTAGCGCGCCGTGCTTCAAACGAGTCAACGTCGAAGGTGCCCGCCGAATTGCGCTGTTCTTTTCGATCTGCTTTTTTTATCGACTGGTGCTGTGCCACCTCATTCAGAACATCTATCCAAGCCTGCGGATGACCGACCTCTTCGGGTTTGGGTACCTGCTTACCACGCTACTCGCCGTGAAAGCGCATCAGAAAAAGCTGACCGCCCGGTTGGTAAAAGCCACCGTGCAGGCTTCGACGATGGGTGCTGTCGCAGGCAACCTGATCGGGTTCCTGATGACGCTATTGCCAATGACGCTGCTGAGTCCTGCACCGGAGAAAGCGTGGGCCACGGCAAGCTACGAGCTGGCAAAGACGGACCAGCCGCTGGCTCGAGTCGTTCGCCGTGACAAGCTTTTCATGTACCAGCAAAAGACGCCGGAAAGTTACGTCTCGCCGCTACCCGGGGAGCTGAGCCATTTTCGCGGTGGGATTGAGCTGGTAAAGAAATATATTCGGTCGAAACAGTCGCGAGATCTGGACGCGGCGCGAGTCGTCCTGCAGTCGGCCAATTTTGAATTATCCGTTGTCCAGGATCGCTACCTCCACATTCACGAACGAGCCGTCGAAGCGGCTCGCGGTTGGGGAGTATACGTATTCGACATGGAGAATCCGGAGGGACTGCTCGTCGGCATTCCCGACCCGTTGCCGGAACAAACGCTGGAATCCGGGCTTTGCCTGTTTCAGGAGTTCGACGCGAGTGTCCTTGCGATCAACAGCTCACAAGCCGGCTCCGGCAAGTCCGGCAACGCTGGAGCGGCGGGACCTCGCGGAAATATATACTCCGTTTTTCACGAGGTAATGAAAGACCATGGGACGTTGCACATAAGATCGAAGCGGTCTGCCGGGAAGCGCAAGTCAGACAAGTCTGCCGTCAGCGAACTGACCACGCTGTGCATCGAAAAGAACATGCCCGCAGGATTGAACCTTCGCGAGGCAAAATCGCTGACGTCTTCGTTTGATATCAAGTGGAACCAGCCGGCAACGAATTCCAACTGGAGCAGCAGGCGGTTCGATAGTGGCTATGCGGAGCTTTGGCTGAATGACCTCGATCGTCGTCAGTTGCACCGTCGTCTGGTGACCGGAGCGCCGGCTTCGGATGGTGCACTCGCATCGGAATCAGGTTTCGAAGTTCTGTCGCAGCCACTAAATCCGTTCCTGATGCAAGTTCGCGACCGGATGGCCAGGAAAGATTCGGACCTCTTTATTCCCGCCAGAACCGAAGAATTGTTGTTGTTGGACGCGGAAGTGCTGCAACCGTTGTTTCGGGTGGCCTCACGTTGGAAAGATGAGCTCCCGGAAGAGCAACTCAATACGATCGCGTCGGCGGCGAGCATCGTCGGTTACACAGTGACTGCCGTCATCGACGAACGGCACGGCGAAGAGTGCCTGATCCTGCATGAACCGGGAATGCCCCAAAGGTTCTGGGGAACATTCGTATTCCGCAAGGGACTTGCTTCGCAAAACATCGTCGAAGTCCCACGTCCATTGCTCGAACGTCAGTCGCTGGAATTTGGTGCCAGTCTTTTCGTGCAGCTGGACGCTTCCGCACTGTTCATCGGTGGCAGCCACCCATTTGCGAATCGCGATGGTTCGTCAGACCTCGCGCGACGCTCGAACAAGGTAAACGCATTCAATCTCGTACACCAGGCATTTCTTCGCGAACTTGGTAGTCGGCCGATGCTCGTCATTCAGTCGCGTTCCATCCGTTCGCCAGTCCAGGCCGACGTTGTCATGGCGGCTGACAACGGCGCTTCCCTGCAAAGTCTGTCCGCGAACAAGCAGCAGTTGCATGATTCGCTGAATGAGTTGGGGCTGAGTGTTGTTGTGGTGGACGGTCGCCCGTCGACAGCGGGTTACGAGGTGGGCATCCTGATGCAAGCGACTTCGCTGAACCATGCGGAGAACAAGGAGCTTGTCAGTTTGTGGGTGTCGCCGACTCTTCGCAGCCACTATCGCTCATCAGATGCCCAGCTTCAGGTCGAGTCGCAATTTCAGTCGCTGGACATTCCGTTGGTCGATAATGATCTGATCAAATACGTTGAAAAGTGCGCGGCGGAATGTCGCTCCGATGTATCATGCCTGCAGGATCTGCCAGATGGTTTTCGCCGGGAAATGGAGCAGTACCTGCAACGTCGCGACATCGTTCAACTGGATAGCATCATTGGCCGGGACGATGATTACCAATTCGGTTACATCAAGGACGACGTGACAGGGCAGATATTTCTTGCGGTTCGCCCAACTGAACGGCATTTGCCGTGGATCATCAACGTGACCGGCGCCATTGGCGATGAAGCCAGAATGGTGTCGGCGCCCGTGGGAGAGCATCAGCCGATCATCGACTACGTCCGCAGCCGGGCAACCTGGCTGAAGTTCTCGGAGGTCGCGCCATGATTTTTCGAAAACGCATGATCCTGTTGTCGATTCTGCTCGCAGGTCTGGCTCACATCGCCATTCGAGGCGCGAATCTCGGCGGACAAACACAACGCGATCGTAGCGAACAGATTGACGTCGACGACGTGACTCGCTTCCGGACTTATGTGGTCGGAACCGATCGCTGGTTGAACTATCAAATTCCCGGACGTTGCCTCGCGTTGCGGTTGTTTACCAATGCCGCATTGCCGGCAGAAGCAAGGTCGATGCCAATTCCTACGGACTCGATGGAGCGACTTGGCTACTCGTACTGTATCGACTATGAAATCCTCGATCGGCACGGTAACGTCCTACGCGAAGCGAAATATCATTTTCGGGCATCGCCTCTCAAGCCCGTGCCTGAGCAATTCGGTAATAAGTCAGCAGGAAAAATGAGCGGCAGTCTGGAAGCGGGCAGTGAGTCGTTTTTCGATGAGACGAATCTGATTCCAGCAGGTACCCGTACGATGCAGTTACCGCTCGATAAGGACCTGATCGGTAAAGCGGATCGCATTCGACTGAAACTGACATCGGCTGATCCAATGATCAACGAAGTCGTCACGCGACTGTACGCGCAGCGCAAAGATCCCGGCTATGACCGTCCAGCGACCTGGAACCGACTGTCAGGAAGCGTTCGCGAAAAGCTGGCTCGCGCAAGCGTTTATTCGCCGGAAATGCTCACCGGTTACGAAAAAACAAATTTGCTCCGCAAACGGTGGAATGCCGCGTCTCCGATCGGCATGGCGAACCGTGAATTCGTCACACGACGCATGTATGTTCCGGACCACGATCCGGAGCTAGAGGTAAATCAGTCAGCGACCGGTGTCGAGTTGGTACCCGGCTATCGAGTTGTTTGCCCGCTGCCGTTGGAGCCGGGCAAGGTTGCCATTCGTTTAAGCGGCGGCAGTTTAGGCGGCGGCAGTTTGAGCGGCGGCAACGGACTCGAGCAAAGCTGCTACGTCCGCTGGTTCGGTCGATCCGCCGATGGTCGTACCGGGAAGATTTACAAGGCGTCATCGGATGCGATCGAGTTTCGTCCACTGGCAGCGGGCGGAATACTCGAGTTGGAATCGGCGGAACTGGCGAAGGCGGCAAGTGAAATGATCGAACGCGGCAGCACGCCGATGGTTGCGCAAGTGATGTGGTACCCGGATGCGGATCAGTCGTCGGTTGCTGCAAATAAACATAAATTGCCGATCCAGGCGGGTATCGACATTACGCCCGAGCCACGATCCACGCGACTGTATACGGTATCCAATGAACAGCCTCTCGAGTTTTCCATTTCGCATGTGGGCAACCGACCGACACCAGTACGTTTGAGTTTGCGATCTACCATGTCGCCGAATGCGGCTTCACTGGAAGTCCACCGTCGGGCGGAATGGCGATTGCTGGATGTTGCCGGCAAAGTCGTAGAGCATGGCACGCTGCAGATCCCGGCGGAAGTTTCCCGATACGACCGCCTGTTAGTGCCGGGCGGTTTTGCCCCTGTCACCGAAGCGACCCATTTCCATTTTCGGATTCCCGCGGGTGTGCGAACACTTCAGGTGGTCTCGCCTGATGATGACGTTGTCGCCACCGCATTCACCCGTCCGCCAAATCGCTCCAAAAAAACGTTGGTCCCGGACGATTATTTTGCGGTCAACCGAGCCGCCTCGACGCGGAGAACGTGGTTTAGCATCCGGCCTGTCGATTACGAGGATCGAGTCGCCAGGGGCGGGGCGGTATCTTGTCGCCTGCAAATGCGACCGCCCGAAGAAAATGAACATATTCGCACTGGCGATTATCAGTGGGAGAGTTTCCAGCCCGACAATCTGATGACGGGGCGGGAATTGCTGACAGCCAGAGACGGCAATCTGAGCGTTCGCGAAGAAGCATTGCCAGCCACTTTTGTCGAACTGCCTCGCGGTAAGTTTGATGCACGCTGGGTCGCACGTCAGGGCCGACGCCAGGTTCACCCTCGTTTGATTTATCAAGTCGCGAATCGCGAGGGCAAAGCAGAATCGTCGGCTCGATCCGTGATGCGAAAACCGACGGTTCGCATCTACCTCGACGGCAAACCGTATTTTGCCAAAGAACTCAAGTCGCAATCAGGTGAACTGACGTTGCCGAAGGTGCCCGCGCCGGGCAAAGACTCCAACGGCCACAAGTTTATCGTTGAATCCACGCCAGGTGTTCGCCTGTTTGTGAATTACCTCGAACTGCGTAGCGATGCGGCAGAGAATTTATGGTTGAAGCGGTTTGCTCACGAGTTGGGTCCAATGATGCAATTCTCTTACCGAAAAAAAACACCGGACGATGAATCGTTGATGCTTCGCGTATTTCAGAGAATGAATCTCTCGCAAAAAATGGACGCGGCGGTCAAAGTTCATGTCGACATTCGGCCGGTAAACGCAGACCTTGATTCGCCGGCATACGCGATGGAAGACATGACCATCACCAATCGGACTTTTGAACTCGCGCCTCCGTCCACGGATAATTCAGTTGTGCTGGGCTCGAATCAACAATCGTATGATGCCGGCACATTATGCCTGTTCAAACTTGGCAGAGATTTACCAGCCGGTGAGTATCGCGTGAAGGTGTCGTCCGATGATGACGGCTATGTGATGCTGTATCGTAACTTGCCGGGGCGAGCCGAATTGCGGTCGGTGTATCGGGAGTCGTCGGATGAGTAAAAGCCTCTTTGTGATCGCGATTCTCATTGGGTGCTTCACAGTGCCAACCGTTGGCCAGGTACCTTCTCCGAACCGATCGAACCGATCGAAAGAGTCGCTTGCGAAAGTTCTCTCGGCTGCCAGCAAATCGGGCCGGTTCGAAGCGGCTGCGGTCGATGAGTTGCGTGCGGTGGAAAGCCTGTTTCAACGGACGATCCTGCAACTTGGTGACTTGAAAGAAACTTCGGACGATGCTTCGCAACTGGCGGATCAAATTTCCGAATGGCGATCGAAGCAGATGGAATTGCGAAAGGTGGAACTTACTATTGGCTCGAACGCCAATGATTCAAAGCTCAGTTGCTGGATCCTGCAAGAAGCGGAAGATGCAAAGAGAGGTCGGGGGATTTATGTCTTTTGTCCTCGTGCTCAGCTTCGCGATGTGGCGATTCAGGCACCGCACAGCTTTTTCGACAAACATACACGAGCCATCAACGTTCGCATGTTGGAGACCGGTCACTTTGCGGCTGCGGCGTGGAACACGGTCCGTCGATCAGAAGTCGACCTTGCCCATCATCGGTTTCACTACCTGAATGCGTTTACGACAGCGTGGGCCAGCGTTCACCCACAAGCGAGCGTTATCCAGTTGCATGGGTTTGCGAACGACAAGCGAAACACGGCCGCCGGGCGAACGGCGGACTTAATTATTAGCGATGGGACGCGGCATCCAGGCACCGCCGCTCGTCGTTTGGCCACGTCCATGCATTCCGGGCTGGCGGCGACTGAATTGGCTGAATTGGCTGAATCGACTCAATTGCCTGAATCGCCTGAATCAGAAAGCTTCAAGGTCAAGCTTTATCCCTTTGACTGTGACGAACTGGGAGCCACATCGAACACGCAAGGAAAGCTGCTTCGATCCGCCGGACACAGTGGATTTTTGCATCTGGAGATGAGTCCCCGGTTACGCGACGAACTCCGTCGCGACGCAAACACGCTCGCATCTTTTGTGAATTCGATTCTCGCAATCCACTTGCAACGCTAGCGGCTTCGCATGGCTGAAATGCTGCGCATCGCGAATTCCTGAAGTCGATCGTGTCAATCTACCGACACTAGTCAAAGTTTTCTGGTCATGCCGGTTATGCGGACTCGCCTTTCCCAAGCGGGTTGCAAAGCCGAAAGACTGGCAGCACTCCTTCCGTGTTGATCCAGAAAGTCCGACTGTTTCGATTCCCCAGGCACGAAACTTTGCACGAGCCACGTCGATTGGCGCGGGGCGTTGTCGACTAACCTAAACTTCCGTAACAGGGCAGGTGTTTCCCAGCACCGTCGGGTCCTGCGGTCCGTCCCAGCGGATCGAAAAATCGTAAGCCGGTTTCGCATGCGCGGTGCCGGATCGCGATCGGAGTGCGCCCGCACTTCGGCAATCCTTCCCTTTGTTGCCCTCCTTGCTTCCCTCCTTCTGCTGATCCCCCCCAGATCTCTGATGCCGACGTTACCCGCCGTCGAACTGGATGATGTACAGCTGTCACGGCTGCCCGCTGGAAGTGCGCCGATACGTTGGGAGAATGTCGAGCGAAGTCCCCAATGGGTTGCCGGTCCAAAACCAATCTTTGACCCGCATTTACGATTGCATTACGTTTCGTTGGGACCCGGCGAAGAAGTCAAATTTCGCGTTCCGCAACAAGGCAACATTCGCGTCCTGCGGCTGGACTGTCCCGAGCACGGTTTTGACCGACAATCAATCTTTCTACACGTCTCGAATGGATCGGGACTCTATCGTCCGATTCCGTTAGCTCCCGAATCGTGCGGCGATTCGCTATTGGGTTCGCCAGGTGAACGGGAAGTCACCATAGGAAAAGTCTCGATTCCTCACGGGACACCGGCGATGAAAATCGCGATCTTTACGTCCCGGCACCTTCCGCTCGAATTTGTGCCCGGCTACCACTGCCCGCTGAGTCTTTCGGATGACTGCGAAGGCCCAGTTTACGTGGCCGACAGGAAATCGGGACATCGAAACACCAAGAAGTTTGCGCACCTAAAGGCCGGCTCACCTGCGACTTGCACAGTTCAGGGGCCCGCCCGTTTGCGAGTCGAATCGCGGTTTCTCTACGGCGAATTTGACCGAAAGAGTCTGCAGTTGTACCGGATGTACGTTTCGCTCAACGGAACACTTGAACGAATTCTCGAATTGGAGACGACTGCAGAGGCCAGCCGCCATGTTCACGTGGGCAAGGGGAGGGAACGGCGCGAGATCGCCGTTAGCCGTCGCCAATACGGCTATGTGAATATTCCCGAGGGCGAACATCAGCTCTCCATCGACTGCACCGCGAATGTCATCTGTCGCGTCGAATCTTTTTCGATGGGATCGTACAAAGAGCCTTCCAGGAACGGAGCGTTCGAATTCACGCCGGGTGCCGACGATACTTTTGGCGGCTTGCCACCAAATGCGGAACAAGCCGTTTCGGTCTGGGACCTGTCGCCCGAGAACATTCACCATCATTTCCAGTTTGCGCCGGGGGCAGCCGCCGGACAATTGCGGCTGGCTCAACGCTCCGCGCGGGACAATCGCTTTCGCGATGGCGGTTTGCGAGCCACCATGTTGATGCACACACTTGCCGCTGGTCGCCCTGACAAGCCAGAGATTCGCACGTCGGCTTATGATCTCAAAGTGTTCCACTCCTTTTATCGTTCGCTACTTCCGTATGACGGGCGGACGCCGATCGAGCCGTGGCCCGGTCGTTTTCACGTTCGGAACCTGCGACGAACGACGGACGATACGGTGGATCGAGTCATCGGTGAGCAGATCGTTGAAGATGTGGCTTCGCGTGCGGCGACTGGACGGTTCGTCCGGATTGATGCCGGAGAAGAGAACGCGCGGCACTATGTGATGCCGCAATCGAACAGTCCGTCATGGTTGCGAGTCGTCGTGGACAAGTGTTCGGTGGCGGCAATTGGTCAGACGTATTTATGGTTGGAGTTGGATGGTCGCAAAATGCGGCTGGATGTCGTTGGGGCTCAGGAATTACCAGTCGGTGAGTTCGTGCCATCGGCGACGGAAACGGCGTTGTCCGCGGCCACATGGAAGCATGGGATTTACGATGCGGGCACGCTTGGCGGGCCGCTCAGTCACCAAAAGCCGCCGGCTCCGCTGGTTGAGGCGGCGACTTGCGAGATTTATCTTCCCGCAAGTGCGAAGAAGATTCGACTGTGGAGCCAAACTCCCGGCGGACAGTCGCCACAAGTCGCACTGGAGTACAGGGCAGGGCGGCCTTATCAGTTGAGCGAAGCCGCTTATGTAGAAATGGTGCGTCGCTTGGGAACATCCGCCTGCGGAATGTTTGAATGGCTGACTGGCGACGCGACTCCGGTTACAGCGGATCCTTATGCGTTTCGCGAAATTCACAACCACTGGGTTCCGTTGACGAGAATGCTTCGCAGTCTGGAGCTTGGCCTGCGGACGAGTGTGCCACCTCCTGTTCATCATGATGCATTCGTCGGTGACGCTAATTTTCTGTCCGTAGAAGAACAAAGGCACGTGCATACCAGAGCGCAACAATTCTATGCACGCGGAGAGTGGGCGGCCGCTGTTGAAGAATGGTCGCGCTTTCAGGACCAGGCTCCAGGTCCGACTCGGGTGGCAGCAATGCTCGGCCGCGTTGATGCACTTCAAAAAATGGGCGAAGTCATTCTGGCAAGCCGCGAATTGCGTGGACTTTGCTTCCATGACCGCGATCCAGCCGTGCGTGAACTGGCACTGCAACAAATTCTCGGGAAAGCGATCGCTACTGGCGACTGGAAAAGTGTTGAAAGATGGTCAGCATTGGCAGCCCTCGAAAATCCTACCAACCAGCGACTGGTCGATCTTGCCCGCGCCATGATTCAGAACGGTCGGTTCGATTTTGCGTTGCAGGTGTTGTTGCTTGTCCCCGAGCCGATTCGCCCCGCCGAGCTAACACTGCTTGCCAGTTATCAGGCAGGTTGGGACCGTACTTTCGCCGCGGAACTGCTGCGAATGCCGCCAGAGCAGCAGGGATTGTGGCAGGCACTTCTCGAAATGAAACAAGGCAAGTTTGCGGTGGCGAAACAGCGGCTTGCGCAGTCCGGCGGGCATGGGCCACTTTGGCACCAGCACCTGATTGCCGGTGAAGAAATTTTGTTGCGAATAACGCAGGGAGACCAAGGGGAACGGTTGGCTGCAATTCATGCCTGGGAAGCATGGCAGTCATCCCACCCGGGGCCGCGCATCTGGCGAGAGGAAGGTTCGCTGGTTGCGTCTTGCCCGGGTTCGGTCTCTTTGCGTTCAGTGGATCGGGAACTGTACGGTCAGTATTACCTTTCGGAGCCTGGGAGCCCGTTGGTAATGGCCGTGCAGGGACCGGTTCGACTGAAACTTGAAATGCGTCCGGTGCATCCTGCCGCCGGTGATGCGGCAACGCCGCCGATGACGCTTGATGATACGGTGATCGTTCGGACGTCCGACAATGGATCACCAACGTCCAGGACGATCGCGGTTCTTGGTAATCGTGTTTCGGAAGGTCTGGATATTGTCAGTGATGATCGCCGTGCCGGTGGTGACGAGTCGGTATATATCGACGTACCGGCCGGATCGCAGACGGTGCGAATTGATACGACTGCTTATCCGATGGCAATGCGCGTGTTTGCGGAGCGGCCGGCGTTTTCCTTGCCGGTTTTGCCGACGCTCTGCCGTGAAACACTTTCGGCAGTGATCGACGGCGTGTTCGGCAAGGGCTGCGAGTCACCATTCAACTGGGATTCACCGCGAAGTCTGCATCATCGCATGCTCATTGGCCGGATGATTCCGCTGGATGGTTCATTGAATACCGTCAACATTCCGCTGACGCAGAAGTACGGCAAGAGTCCGACTCATAACAGTTACGCGATGACTGGAATTGTGCCGGCGCTGGCGCCCGTCCGTTTGCCATCACCATTACCGTTGCCGTCGCCGTCACCTTCAGCAACAAAAGTGGAAACCGTTGCTGCAACGGAACCAGAACCTTCGTCAAGCGATCCTGAATCGCAGTTGGCGGAATGGATTCGCAGGATTCAGTTGAATCCGGATTGTTACATGGATGCCGTCATCGCGGCCAATAGTTTGATCGCAGATCGCCCAGGCGACTTGCGACTGGCGCGACTCAAGCGTCACATTCTCAACATGGGCCACTGGGTCAATCGAAACGAGTTTGATTCGAGCGCGGGAGTCTACATGCTTCCGCTGGATGGGTGGGAGCCTGAGTCGCCAAAGCTACGTGTTCGCAGGGCAATGATGCTCGGCGACAAGAACGCGGATGCCGTGATCTCCGGGCAAAGCCGGTCGGTATTCGATGTCGTCAATACGCAGCCCGCCGAATTTGAATTCGAACTGAAGCGGACGCAGGTCGGCCACATGCACGCGAAGAATCTGCAGGTGTATGTGCAAATTGACGATACGCCACCGCAGGTTCTGGATCTCCCAGATTCCACGTCGCAGGTTACGACCGCGGTGGTCCTCGATCGCGGCGCGCACAAGGTCGAACTTTGGGTCGCCGATCCAATGGCGAACCATTTTGTTCTTTTGAATATTCGAGAACGGTCAACTGGCGGAATGGCGCAGGACCGTGGGCTTGGTGCCTCGAAACGAAAATACTGGGTTGCTACCAATAACGAACCAGTAAGCTTCGAAGCCGCCGGGCCTGCATGGTTGCGGATCGACAAGCTCGAGGGCGACCAGACGGTATCCCGTTTTCATTTTGTGAAAGACGGTGTTCGTCGAATCGACTTAAGGCCAACCGATGGCAAGCAGTACGCGCGATTTCGGGTGCATTCGTTCGAGTTGGATACGAATGCGAATCCGCTCGAGGCGTATACGCCGGCTCGTGCCAATATGCCTGTTCCGCCCGCCATGCTCGATGACGCTTACGGTATCACGGGTCTGTTGCCGGACGGTACCGGTTTGCGAATGAGCGGTGATGCGGCGTGGGGCGATCAGCTTTCGCTATGGTCGCTTGGTGGATGGGACAAACCTGGTTACTTCCGAGCCGACGATCGCTTCGGGCTCGGGCAGGAGGACGGCACATTGCGATGGCAAGCCGGACTCAACAGCCGTCGGGCGCTCGACGAGGGTAATGGACGTGAGATACTCCCAGATGAGTTTGGCGAGTTCTCGTTGACTCATTTGCAACACGATTACTGGAACGATCGTTACTACGAAACGCAGGGGCTGTTTCGTATTCGCGACCGCGGCGGGCCGACCGCGGGGCTTGTGCACGATGGCCGCATGGAAGTTCCCGGTTTTTGGACTCCGTTGCCATCGTTCAAATTCTGGCCGACCCGGAACACGCGTGATCCGTTCTGGCGAGTCAATCCGTTTAACTTCCGCTGGCGGGGATACGGCTATCTTCAGTCGCCAAATACAGCAGAACCCGGCTTCCGCAACGAGACAGAATGGTCCGTCGGCGGATCTGCGACGGTTTCACGCCGCTACGATCTCAACGATTGTGTTTATCGAGTCAGCAGTATCAACGTGTTTGGGCGGGCGCTCAGCCTCGACGAGCTGGCTTACGAGCCAGGTACAGTTGATCAGGATATCTTCACGCCGTTCAAAGCCGACCATCGGCATGGTGTGGGTTGGTCACAACGGTTTGTGTGGACTCCCCGACTGGATCGGCAATGGTGGTTGCGGCTGGGCTCCCGATCGAACGAAGACTTTCGACTGCTGCGACCGGATAGCGTTGGTGTCGAAGTTGGCCAATGGGGCCAGTCCGGTTGGCTGCAATGGGGCTGGTCGTATGGAGCTCGCGAATTTCAGGCCGACGATGATCGAAACAACGACTTTTTACAAGAGACACTCAACGTCGACTTGCGTTGGGAACACTGGAAACATAGCGGGCGCCGGTATGAGATTACGGCGAGATACCGACATGACCTGACGCAGGAGAGACACGCGTTCTTTGTGAATTTTGCGACTTACCTAAGTCGCGGAAGAGGCTATTGGGATCACTATCCCGCAACACTTCGTTTTGGAAACATTCGCAAACAACTGGCGATTCCAAAATGGCTGGAGAACTGAAGTGACGGCAGCGGCTACGGCCAGACCTGTCGTTCAGAATGACACAGACAATTTCGACCCCACCTACCTACCAACTTACCCACCAACTTACCCACCCACTGGACCGTCAAAACTGATTTGATTTGTTCGTAGTACCGGCTTCAGCCGGAAATTCCGCCTTCGAAAGAAAAGGCGGTACTGCCAACGTTTCAATTCAAAATTGACAAACCCCCCACCCACCTTCATCCCACCAATAAAATGCCTACCCTTACCCCCAATGCCGGCGAACTCTTTTCGCGCGACATGAAGCGATACCAAAAGCTTCTTAATCGTCGCCTGCTTGATCAGTTGGACAACGAGTTCACTGAGTGGCTCGATGGAAATCGACGTGTGGATCGGCGCAAGAACCGTCACCTGACAGGTTCAGCCCGCCGGCGTCGCAACGAAGAAATGCGGCGATTGAAAGACCGGCGCACCGACGACGGTCAGCGCGAAGCCGTATCTTTTCTCCGCAAGGAGATCGCTGACAATCTCGCCGTGCTTTATCGGCTGACGGAATATCAGGAAACACTGCGCCGCAGCCTGGCGGCAACGGACGATGAGACGACTCGGCGGGACATTCTTCTGGATCACGCGGAAATTCTAGGTGCTTCTTCAAAGCAAATCGGTGAAGATCGAAAGGCGTTTGCTCGCTGGCTGGACGAAGGCGCGATCTTCGATCGCTATGACAGGCAGCGAGGCGAACTACAACAGCGACTGGCGTTCCACGTGAACCGGCTGGGAGAGGTGCTTGAGCAAATCGCAGTTATTCATGGAACGGCGGGGATGGAGGGAGTCTGGCGTCGGTTGCAAATTGATGAGTTGATGCTCGACCTGGTGGAGTTCCCCGGTGATTCGCGTGTGGATGTCGAAGCCGTACGGTGCTATCGAAAGTGTCTGGTTCACCTTTCCGAAGAAGCCGCCGCGCGGTTTCTCGGCGGCAGGACGAAAGCGAAGTTTTATAGTCTGGCGACTGAATCACATCACGATGTTTGGTTGCAGAATGAAGCCATCTCCTGCCTGATGTGGCTGGATCGTGAGTCGTTCCTGTCCATTATTCGAATGCGGTTGGCAAAATTCGCCCGGGTCGACGAGCAGCATCAGGAAACAGGCCAGCACGACAATCTTGATCGCGACGACATTTTCGTTCGACGGCATATCGTCCGCGAATTGATCGCTGGAAGTGAAAATCGTGAGTTCTGGCCGGTGCTGAAGAACGTGGCCCGCGACGAAAGCGTCTTCGTGCGGCAGCAACTTGCTACCGGATTGTGGAAACTTCCGGCTGAGCTGGCGACGGCGATGCTTGAGCATTTCATGCTCTATGAATCGCATCCGCAGGTTATTGCTGCGACGCTCGCGTCGGCGGTCGAAAACGCCGGGCCGGCAGGTATGTTTGCGGAATGGTTGCGAAGGTGGCCGGCGTGCATGAAGAAGCACAATGATACTTTCGTATTGCGAGCGGGTCTTTATGCCGTGACGCAATGGTTGACGGCAAATGGTTCGTTGGCGGACTATCCGCAAGTGGTGGCGACTTATCAATCAACGATACTTCCAACGATTCGCCTGCTGGAGACAAGCCACCCAGAAACAAAGGTCCGTCGTTGGGCGGCGCATGCTTACCAGTCGCTAGTCTGTCGGATTGAACCGGCAACACGCGAACTTCTCGCAGAGCTATCGGAATTTTCGGCAGACCTCCAGCCGGGACAGATTCGCAGGTTGCCGAAGAAGCTCGCCAGTCGAGTTGCTCCCGAGTCGATAGCGCGATTGCTGACGGTTTTGGCTCAGGACGACTACGGTTTCGATCTGCACTATGGGTGGAGCGGTTGCTGGGTTGCACGCCAGCCGATTTTTGGAAATCGGTTGTGGCGAATTTTGCATGAACTCTGCAACCCTGCGACGGACAAACGGCAAGCTTTTTCTCATACGATTGGGCGAGTCACACGTTCGCTCATTCGCGTGCCGTCGCAAATTATGGGCGAACTCAGTCGGACGAACGTGCCGGGCGAGCCGTTTCTCATTCCGTCCGAGGGAAGCTGGCGGCCGTGGCTGCCTTTGACGGACGATTTCGTCTCGCTGCTGAACCTGAGCATTTTGCGGCCGCGAACGATGAAGTTCTTTACCAGTCAGGGCCAGACGCAGGTCTCGGCGCCTCACTCGTGGTGGCAGCGACTTCGCGCATGGTTGGTGCTCACGTGGAATTTTGAAAAATTCGCGAATGCCCGCGACTGGCAAGACGGCGACGATGCACCACCGGCGACTTATGTGGACCAGTTTCGGGAGCTCGGATTCGAGGTGGAGTTTCTTGCTTACCCGGATGGACCGATTTCGAATCAGAATGAAATAGCGTGCGGGGCCGAGCAGCCCGCGAATGATGAGCAAGCCACCGATGAATCCGTCGCGAAATATTTTGGCTGCTTTGGCATGATGCCGGCGATGGGAATTCCATCGCTTGAGCATATTGAAGAGTTGATCCAGCGATACTCAACGTATTTCTATTCCATCTATGACAACACGCTTCAGCAGTTGTTGGTGTTCGTTGTTTTGTTCGCGCTGTTTTTCGCCGGGCGGCATGTGTACGCCAACTGGCGGCTGCGGAAAGCTCGCAATCGAATACCGCTTGTCGTCGGCGGTTGGGGAACGCGTGGTAAATCGGGAACGGAGCGACTGAAGGCCGCACTCGTCAACGCACTCGGGTTTGGGATGGTGTCCAAGACGACGGGTTGCGAAGCGATGTTCATTCACAACGACGCGTTCGGCGAGCCACTGGAGATTCCGCTTTACCGGCCGTACGACAAAGCCACCATTTGGGAACAGTCGGATGTCATTCAGATGGCCCAGCGGATGGACGCGTCGGTTTTTCTGTGGGAGTGCATGGGCCTGAATCCGACTTATGTAGATATTCTGCAGCGGCAATGGACTCGCGACGATCTGTCAACGGTGACGAACACCTATCCGGATCATGAAGATATCCAGGGCCCGGCCGGCTATAACGTTGCCTGCACGATCGCGGGCTTTGTCCCGGAGGACGGCAAGGTGATCACGACGGAGCAGGAAATGCGGCCGATCGTTCGCAACCGTTGCAGAAATGTCGGCACGGAATTGCGAGGCGTTGGTTGGCTCGAGTCGGGTTTGATTCCGGATGAAATTCTTGACAGGTTCCCGTATCGCGAACACCCGGACAACATTGCACTTGTCGCCGCGATGGCCGACGAGCTCAACGTGGAATACGATTACGCATTAAAGGCCATGGCGGACGAGATGGTGCCGGACCTTGGCGTGCTGAAAACTTACCCGGTTTCGAACATTCGAGGTCGGCATATTGAGTTTACCAATGGGATGTCCGCCAATGAGCGGTTCGGTTGCCTCGGCAACTGGACGCGGCTTGGTTTTGATCAACATGATCCTCATGCTGATCCGCAAACGTGGGTCTCCACCGTTATCAATAATCGCGCGGACAGGGTGGCTCGCTCGCGAGTCTTCTCGAGCATCATCGTGAATGACGTCGAAGCCGACTGTCACTTTCTGATCGGTACCAATCTTCAGGGGCTTGTGGGCTTTATCGAGGACGACCTCGCGCTTGCCACGGCGACTTTATCGCTGGCGGACAATGAGATCTATTCGTCGGAAGCGGGGCTCACTGCATTGAAGAAATTGGCGAGACAATATCGCCTACCGACAAAACCGGAGCATATTGTTGACTGTATCGAAGTCATGCTTGCCGAGTTGGGGGTGCCCGCGGGACAAGTCGGCTCGCGATGGAATCAGCCCGAACAGCTTCTCAGTCTTCTCAAACAGTTTGGCGTCGGAGAGGAATGGTTGACGGCGGTTCAAACGCAGCAAAGTCGACTTGTCACGTCGTACAACGAGTTTGTGAATCTCAGCAGCAAAATTGTGGCAGCGGAAAACAACGACGCAACGTGGTTGCAACTGGACGCCGAATACCAGGAACTCGCTCGAACGTGGTTTCGACGCAAACTGTTTGTCGTTGATGATTCCGGAGCGACGGGGGAACAGATTCTCGATCGTATCGTTCGTGCGACGCCGCCCGGAGTCCGCAATCGTGTGATGGGCATGCAAAATATCAAGGGAACGGGGCTCGATCTGATCTATCGCTTTCAGGATTGGCAAATCTGTTATGACGCTTGCCAGTCGTTATCTCATTCAGATCCCGGCGTCGTTCAAAAAGGGTTGTCAGCGCTTCAGGACTTGCCCGTCCTTGGTCAGCTATGTGACTCTATCGTGCGAACCACCGTTGGAATGGCTGCTTCGCGACCGGATCGAAACAGTGAGATCATAAAGCAGTCATTGAAAGAGATTCTTGCAAAAGCCGACACCTCCCGGTCGTCCATCGAACAGCTTTGTTCCGCTGCGGAGACCAAGTCAAAGAACGGAAGTTCTTCATGGTCCGGGCTGGTGAAAACTTTGGCGGGATGGTTAGAAGAAGTCCTCGACGTAAATGACGCCATCCGGCGACGAACAAAATCGGACCAGATTTATACCGACCTTGCTCACCAACGCATCAGTCGCCAAAGGGCAGTGATGGAGCTTCGAAAGATCAACAAACGCCAAAAAGGCGGTTGGTTGTCCGCCTCGCTCAAGATGAAATAGCAGGCGGCATTTTACGAATGCGGTCAGAGTGCAAGGGTCTGGCTCAATTTTTCGGCAGCAAATGACTTATTTCGCTTTGCGGACAAACGCCGAAAATTTGTGCCTGACCCTCTCGAACGTGGGGAAACATAAATATCCGTGAACGGTTACAAAATGAAAGCCCGACGCGTAAGTTTTGAAGTTGCACACTTTGACAATTGAAGTCCCTCCTCCCGGAAAAACGGATTGGATCGCCATATTGTCGGGTTGAGTTGCAATGACGATTGAAGGCGAGTCAATCGTCGTTTTTCCGCCGTGG
>CALHZT010000167.1 GCA_938040995.1 uncultured Pirellulaceae bacterium
GGCTTTCGCTACTGAAAAACAGCGATCACTCCTCTCACATCGCGCAAATGCCGCAAAGCCAACCATTTTCGTCGGCGAACAGCTGCCGCGTGTGTCCAGAATTGCTCGCCGGACTAACCCTGACATTGAAGCCCATCGCAATTGCTCATCCCCGCGTCCAGTTCGAGCCACATTGACACCCGGCAGCTCACGCAGCCGGCTCGCCTCCGAGTGCCCAGTTCGAGCCGCACCAACATCCGGCAGCTACCCGTCTTCGTCCGCACGTTGCTTTGCGACCCGTTCACGGAGTTCCTCCCGATCGACTTTCACACCACTTTTCCAGACACCTTCGATCCGACGAGTCGCCGTGATGTCTTCGATCGGATTCCCTTTGACCAGTAGCAAGTCGGCTTTGAGCCCAATAGCAATCCGCCCGCGATCATCCAAACCAAAGTGCTTTGCCGGCAGCAAAGTCGCGGCGGCGAGCGCATCTTTCGTCGACAAGCCGGCATCCACCAGCAACTCCAGTTCGACGTGCATGCTGGCTCCATGCGTCGTACCTGGATTCGGCGCATCCGTTCCCGCAAGAATGGGAACTCCCGCTTCGTGCAACTTGCGAATGTTCGCTTTGAGCTTGTCGACGGTTGTAGGCATCTCCCGTTTCGGAAAACGACGTCCAATAAACGACTTGTCCATCGTCGTCAGAAACGCCGCGAGCGATTCATCTTTGGCATGCAACTCTCCGACAGGGACTCCGCAAACACCCGATACCACGGTGGTCGTCGGAACAACGAAAAGCTTTGACTGAACGGCTCGTTTGATAAACGCATCCGGCACGACGCTGTCAGCGAACAAGTGCACGAACCCATCCATTTTTGCATCAAGAAGATGCTCCGCGGAGGCAAGGCTCGAGAGATGAGAAACGGCAATCTTCTTTCTCGCATGAGCCGCCTTCACTGCCGCGTTTACCATCTCTGGCGTCACAGTCGGCATGCTCATGCCGATCGCTTTTCCGTCTTCGTAAATGATTTTTATATAGTCGGCACCTTCGTGGACTCGTGCCTGCACAAACGCATCAGCATCTTCGGCTTTGCCAAGCGTGGGCACCGGCATCCCGAACTGGGTCCCATGCCCGCCTTCGACCGTGACCGGGTAACCTGCCGAGTAAAAGTCGGCTCGATCGTCAACATCGCCGCCTGCCTGCTCATCGCGCAGTGGCTGCGTCATTCGAGGAGCCGACATCATGTCGAGTTCCGTGGTGACACCAAACTGTGCGGCTTGCACCAGTTGCGGGCGAAAGAACACATGCGTGTGGCAATCAATCAGACCAGGCATAAGTGTCATGCCTTCGCAATCTACTGATTCTGAGTCAGCACCGAGCTCCAACCCTTCATTAACTTTAACGATCTTGCCTTGCTCGATTCGCACAGAGGCTGCGGGAATCACTTTCTCGCCATCGAACACACGGGCATTGACGAACGTGATCGGCGTCAGCTGCTCACCATGCAAGGGTGCAACAACGGCAGACAGAATCAACAGACACCAAAGCTGACGCGTAAGGTTCCGATCCAGTGACGTGTTCGAGTTGCGCATGGCGAGATTCCAGGCAGCGGCTTATATAGGCGGCTCGTATAAGTAGACACAAAGTTTGCTGATCGAAGAAGCGACGTACTCGGCGAAACAACGCCAAGGAGCTCTGAATCAAGTGAGAGGAACGCCTGCGGGCGGCGAGCTCCACTGGCAGGATGCCGTCGCTATGCAGCGTTAGAGATTTTCGAACGCAGAGGTCGTCACGTCGAGATCATCTTTGAGACTGGACGAAACGTCATCGGCGATCTCATTGGCAGTGCGTCTTGTGTCCAAGTCGCGAACTGCCACATCAATTTCCGTTCCAGCAGCCTGAAACTCTTCGGGACTCGCGGCCGCAACCCCGGCATCCGCCAGAAAGAACGCGGCGGCCGAATCAGCATCAGCCGCATTTATGTGCGTCAATCTTACTCGCAATACGGGATCGCCAGTTACAAATGTCGTCGCCGACGAAAGCTCTACTTGCTGCGTCGCCAGCGAACTGGCCGCTTCCTCATGCAGCCGCAAAGAATGATTTCCCGGTAAGCCCTGGTTAACCTCACCGACAACGGTCAAGTCATCAAACCCGCTTACCGTTTTTGTATACTCGCTGCCGCGCAAAATCGCCGCAGCCGAATTCTCAACCAGTCGGTCACTTCCACTTTGATCCGCGTAGAGAATCGCACTGTCACCCTGATCCCCGTGCGCCGTCGTGATCTCAAAGTCTCGCGCAACGTGTCGAAAACCGACTCCGGTGAATATGTCGAGGTCACGTAGCCCAATGTATCGCCCAGCGCCGGCCGCATCGCGACTGATCACCCGATCCTCGCCGCCCCCGTTTGCCAGCGCAGTGATCGCTTCAAACTCGTGGAAGAAAATCGAAAAGAACGAGCCTTGTATCGCTGCCGTTTTGCCAGCCAACATAAGTTCGTCATCGCCGGCTGAATCATAGACAAGTACCGAGTCATCACTACCGGTTGAAAAGAGATGAACCGTGTCGAAGTTTCGGGCCTGATGCTCAAAACCCGCCGTGGAAAAAAAGGCGGCTTCCGGTCGTGCAATGAACCGGTCTTCACCGGTATCGGTACCAACAATCGTCGCCGTATCAGTTCCGCCCTGATTCGCAAAAACGCGGACACGATCAAATCCAGTCGCATTAACGGTATTGGAATCTTCGTAAGTGATCTCGCTAAAAAGCGAAGTCATGCCTAGTGAATCATCACCCTCCGATCCGTAAATCATGGCGAGGTCATCGCCGCCATGAATGGAACGCACCGTTACCTTCTCGAACCCGGTCGCATACGTGCGAACATTTTCGCCAGTCAGCAGTGCAAAATCATTGCGACCGATGAATGTGTCGTCCCCGGCGGTGTCGAGAAGCACGACGGAGTCATCACCGCCCCGGCCAATCAGCGAGTAGCGACTGGCTCCGGTTACGTTTAACGCATGATCGCCGGAATCGACGGTCGCGACACTTCCTGCGACGGTCGCCGCATCGTTTCCGTCCGTACCAAAAATCCAGACTTCATCAGAAGCTGAACCGTCGATCAACTGCACATTGGTCAAGTCGCGAGTACCAACAGCGTAGGTTTCCCCGTTCACGGAGATCGTCACGCTGGTTCCGGCGCGAACGATGAAGCGGTCGTCGCCAGCCGTCGCATAAAGGTTGACCTCGTTTTCACCAATCCCGACCAGGTTTGTAATCTGCACATCCACAGATGAGGAATGGCCAGTCGTTTCGAGTACAAGTCGCTCACCGGCTGTTGCCTGATAGTCAAATTGGGCTTCGCCGTCCGTGATTTCGCTGTTTGCAACGACATTGCCCGATTCGTCAAGGAGCGTGACGCTTCCGTCGGTTGCCCCCGTTGCCGACACGCTCAACCAACCGGTGTGTGCGGCGGTCAGAGTATGACGACTGGTACCAGCGTTCGAATGGAACTGACCAGCATCAACAACGCCGAGGTCGGGAATCACTTCGGCGGCTTCGGTAAACTCAAAGTTCGCAGAGTAGCTGCCGATGCCCGCCATGGTTTCGAGCGACACGATATAAGTTTGGCCCGCGATCACGTCGAGGCTCAGTGCGGATGACGACTCGCGAGACAATCCGTCCACCAGTCGGGCTTGCGTGTCTGCATAATCAGAATTCTCGAATGCCAGATCCAGCGTGCCATTGCCGCCCGCGGTGAACTGGAAATAATCCTGATCGCCAGTCGACGTAAACATGCCATCGAATGTAAAGTCTTCACTAATAGCACCCAGATGACGCGCCGTGCCTGGAGAGTCGCCGGCATCATCGGCAGGCAACGCGGATGCGATAGCGTTCTCAAGATTCAGGCGGTTGTAATACTGACCCGTTTCAGAATCGAAAATGGAATCGGCGGTTTCAACCAGGTGTTCATAAATCGAATCCTGATCGACGGATCGGCCCGCCAATTCAAACGCCTCGCGAACCAGCGTACTTGCGCCAGCGAGGTACGGCGCGGCCATGCTTGTCCCTGATGACGTCGTAAAATCATCGGTCACGCCGTCGAATCCGCTGATATAGTCCGGGGCGGTACTCACGACTCGCTCACCGGGCGCCACCAGAACACGGTCCGACCGCTGGCTGAAATCCGACAACAAACCATCGCCGCCATAGCTTGCAACCGGCACGACATGTTCGCTCGCAGCGGGGTAGCTCAGCCCGGGTGTGCCGTAATCTTCGAAGCTGTTTCCAGCCGAAACCGCCGTGAAGATGCCGTCCTGTTCCAGTTGAGCAAGCTCGTCTTCGAGCATCGCCCAGTGCGGCACCGTCGTTTCATTCCACTCGATACCGAGCGACATGTTGACCGTTGTGATCGGGTGTTCAAAATCGTCGCGGTGATCATGCACCCACTGAAGAGCCGATTCGATCCAGTCGAAATTTCCATTGCCGTGGTCGTCAAAGACTCGGAGCGCGACAAGATCGACTCCACTTGCGACGCCAGTGTAGCGACTGTCGCTGCTGCCGATAATTCCTGCGACATGCGTGCCGTGGTAACCCGTCGGACCATCGTCGAAAGGATCCGCATCGTTTTCGGCGAAGTCCCACCCACCGACGACTCGATAATCACTTCCGAGTCCGCCACCGAGCGCGTAGTGGTCGTAGGCGATTCCCGTGTCGATGACGACGACGGTTTGACCGAGGCCTGTTAAGCCGAATTCGCTATTCACCTGATCAACGACAGAAGATCCGAAACCATTTAGCTGGTCATGCGTTCTGACTTCGGCCCAGTCGGGTATTGAATTCGAGCCGGTATCGAGAGAGTCGCCGGAACCATTCGTAACATCGGGAACGCCGCCGAGCGGACTCGCGGTCATCATTTGCCGCTGTTCCAGTGGCTCGATGTTGTGCGTCGGTTGTGTGTTGCTTGCGGCCACGGGGGATCGCTTCCTTTCCTCGCGCAGTGCAGGCGCACCGATATCGCGATTCTGGCTTTCGCCAAAACTTTCAGGGAGTTGGAGGACGCTTGCGCGTCGATTCAGTCAGGAGGGGTAGATGCCGACGCGGGGTGGGTTGGGGTGCGTCGACGAAGCCCGCGATCCGTGTGGGCTATAGAAAACGTAGGTCACTGATTCGTGTCCTCGTCGCGTGATTCTACGCAGCGCATTTCATTAGTGAAGGCTAGCGTGTTAATGTTTCGAATTCGCAACACACAAACTGGTCGTGAGAAAAAATCGCGAGCGGGACACTGTTGTCGTCCCAGGACTTATTTCGCCCAAGATCGTCATCCGGACAAAGACAAGGCTCCCACAACTTGCCAAATTCCGGTTGGCGACTCAGCAAAAAACGGACGCACTAATGGCGTTTTCTTCAGTCGCAGAAAGGACATGATGAACGCCCAGGCAAACGTGCGGCGAATCCGTTTATGCCGGCTGTAGTGCTAGCGGGAACGGAACGAATCTCGCACCCCCTTTTGAGCCGAATTTAGGAGTGCGTTGCTGAACTAGCCCATCGATTTCGGAAGCAAAGGATTGCCCCGTGTCCAAAGCCGGATTCTACCGATATTTCAAGTTGTGCCGCTTCTCAAAGCCGGCTCACGAACGAGCCCTCTACCGCGGCGTAAGCACGGAAAACATTCGACGAATCGTCGAGATTGGCGTTGGACGTGGTGATCGGACCAGCAATCTGTTGGCCTCGATACTCCGCCAACACAAACCCGACGAAGTTCGTTACGCGGGCATCGATCTCTTCGAAGCCGGCGGTGACGATTCCATTCCGCTCAAGGACTTCCACTCGAAGCTCAAGCCGTTTCAGCTCAACGTTCGCGTCGTACCGGGCACTCCGTCGTCGGCATTGCAGCGAACCGCCAATGACTTGCGCGGCACGGACTGGGTCATCATCTCTGGTGACCAACCGCCGGAATCCATTGACGCAGCGTGGCACTTCCTTCCACGAATGCTGCACCAAAAATCCAAAGTTTGGGTCGAGTCGCCGGAGCGGAACAGCTTTAGTGTCCTGACGGCTCGGGACGTCAGCGAGCAACTTGCACTTCGCGTGAAGAATCGCCGCCGAGCTGCGTAGGGCCGACCCGGCACGTTGGAGTTTAGGCTTCAACCTGCGACAGAGAGAGTTGGAGTACAGGCTTTAGCCTGCGCCCGCACACGGAGACCAGCGCGTTCGCCCCGAAGGGGCCCCACAAGTTAGCCTGGGGCAAACGCGACGAGCCCAAGCGAGTCTCGAGTCGCCCCAGGTACCTGAAATTCAGAAGGTGGGCGATCGAGCAGTGTGCTTGAAACTGTTGAGATGATCCGAGATCGCAACGATGAGATTGGGCACCTCTATTTCGGTCTCGGTTGCGGTGGAGAGGTGCCAGGCATTCTGACTCGACCATTGCTTGTCCAATCTCCGGATTCCTGGGACGGCGCTCAAACTCGCAAGCTCGTTTTTGGTGTGCCCAGGCTGGTATGTGTTGCCACTTCGTGGCGAAAGCTCAGAACGAAGCGGTCTCAGGCTGAAGCCTGTACCCCCAGTAAATTCAAGCCGGTGCGTCCGTCGGTGCGAATCGCGACTGCCCAGCGGCAGTGTCTTTTCGTATAATCGTGATTCGCCAAAACGCTTCATTACTTTCTACCGAAATACAACACGATGATCACTTCGTCGCCTCGAAATACGTTCCAGAAAATCTGGGATCACCATATCGTTCACGCCGAACAGGACCAACCAACGGTCCTCTACATCGACTTGCACTTGGTGCACGAAGTCACCAGCCCCCAGGCGTTTGAAGGCCTTCGAGTCGCCGGGCGGAAAGTTCGACGTCCGGACCGCACGGTGGCGACTCCAGACCATAACGTACCGACAACCGATCGTCTGCTGCCGATCGCCGATCCAATTTCCAAAAAGCAAGTCGACAAGTTGCGTGAAAACTGCAACGAATTCGGAGTCCGACTTTACGACCTCAACGATGCAAAGCAGGGCATCGTTCATATCATTGGCCCTGAACTTGGCCTGACTCAGCCGGGCATGACGATCGTCTGCGGCGACAGCCACACGGCGACTCATGGAGCGTTCGGTGCCCTTGCGTTTGGGATTGGCACCAGCGAAGTCGAACACGTTTTGGCGACTCAGACGTTACTCCAGTACGCTCCAAAAACATTTGAGCTTCGCGTCGATGGCGATTTGCCGCGAGGCGTTACCGCCAAGGATATGATCCTGTACCTGATCGGTAAGATCTCGGCGGCGGGCGGTACCGGCTATGTCCTGGAATACACCGGCAGCACGGTTCGGTCGCTGACCATGGAACAGCGAATGACCGTTTGTAATATGTCGATCGAAGCCGGTGCTCGAGCCGGCATGATTGCTCCGGATGCCACGACGTTTGATTACATGCGTGGCCGCGAGTTTGCTCCTCAGGGTGCCGATTTTGAAAAGTCGGTAGAAAAGTGGCAAATGTTCGCTGGCGATGAAGGCGCGACGTTTGACCGATCCGAACAATACAAGGCCGCCGATATCGCCCCGCAAATCACATGGGGCACCAATCCGGGACAGGTGATTTCCGTCACCGACTCGATCCCCGATCCCGGTAGCTTTGCCGACGACGTCGAACAAAAAACCGCCGCCAGCGCACTCGAATACATGAACCTCAAAGCCGGCACACCGTTCGTTGAAGTGCCGATTGACCGCGTGTTTATTGGCTCATGCACGAACGGACGAATCGAGGATCTTCGCGCAGCAGCCGAAGTTCTCAAGGGCAAGAAGATTAGCGATCGCGTCAGCGCGATGGTTGTGCCAGGCAGTGGCCAAGTCAAAGAGCAGGCGGAATCAGAAGGCCTCGACAAGATTTTTAGCGATGCCGGCATGGAATGGCGAAACGCTGGTTGCAGCATGTGTCTTGGCATGAACCCCGACCAGTTGAGTCCCGGCGAACGATGTGCGTCGACCAGCAATCGAAACTTTGAAGGTCGCCAGGGCAAAGGTGGCCTTACCCATCTCGTCTCACCGGCAATGGCCGCAGCAGCGGCAATCGAAGGTCACTTCGTCGACATTCGTGACTGGGACTACAGCTAAACAATTGCCGGAATGCCGAAGCGGCCGAGGCAATGAGTCCCGAGCTTCCAGATCAAAACTACCCAACATATAAAGACAGAAGACCATGGAACCATTCACGACTCACACCGGCCTCGTTGCCGCGATGGACCGCGCCAACGTGGACACCGATCAAATCATCCCCAAACAGTTCCTCAAACGAATCGAGCGAACAGGGTTCGGTGAGTTCCTGTTCTTTGACTGGCGACTGCATGACGACGGTTCGGTTAACGAAGAATTTGAACTCAACCAGCCGGCAGCGAAAGGCGCATCCATCCTTCTCGCTCGCCACAACTTCGGATCGGGTTCCAGCCGTGAACATGCGGTGTGGGCGCTCGCCGACTATGGCATTCGCGCGCTAATCGCCCCAAGCTTCGCGGACATTTTTTACAATAACTGCTTCAAGAATGGTGTCTTACCGATCAAGATGCCAGAGTCAGAAGTTGACCGACTGTTTGAAATGACATCCTCAGGAACCGTCAATCTGACCATCGACCTGGAAAAGAACACCGTGACCGACGGAGCCGGATGGTCACAGTCGTTTGAGATCGAGCCAACGCGTCGCCACAATCTGCTCAACGGACTCGACGATATCGCGTTGACACTCACCAAAGAAGAAAAGATCTCGGCATACGAAGAGAGACATCCGCTGCCGTCGATCTCCTGAGTGAGAACAGTCTCGTTCGTAGTAACAGCTTTAGCCGGAAAGACTTTCATTCCGCCTAAAGGCGGTACTGCTTAATCGGTTGAATTCACAGGTAGTGGATCTTGTTAAAGATCCCTCAGTCGTCCGTGATAAGCAGCCATTGCTGCAAGGATCTTTAACAAGATCCACTACGAACTATTCAGCCAGCATCCCGTGAGTTTTTATGCTGGTCCAACTCTCGATTGAGCAGTATTGGCCTAAAGGCGGTACAACAAACTGCTTGCAGCATTTGATGCAATTTCGCCAAAAGCCGGAATCAACGCGGCTCACTTCACCTTCGCCAACGCACGATTTGCAACGTATTGCCAAATCGTCGGATGATAAAAAAGCTCCGACTGATCCTTAATCGCCGTTGGCCTTAATTCGTCACCGAGCGCATCCCGCACCGCGTTCTTCAGCAGCGGTATCCCCTTTTCCAGTTGCAAAAGGGGATAAGTCGCAAAGTTATCCTCGCCAGATACATCAAACCGCCCCTGATAAAGAACGTCTCCTGTGTCGATGCCACTGTCTACCAGATGAACGGTAACCCCGGCGTTCTCTTCATCTCTCCTGGCCAGCGCCCAATACCCACCATGCACACCACGATATCTCGGCGTGATACCCGCGTGCATATTGATCACTGGCACGGTGATCGCGGCCAGTAAGCGTTTCGACAGAATCCGGGTCCCGTTAATAACAATCGCGTCGACATTCAAACGGCTGATCAACTCGATCGCATTCGCAGAATTGACGGAGCCAACCCGATGCACTGCCGCCGAATCGGGAACGCCGGTCTTCCATTTGTTGCGATCCACGATTCGTTGCTTTTGATCGCGCGATTCAAAATGGAGATAGCGACTGAACACCTGAAACGCGACTTGTCCGGCAACGGCACTCATCCCCAGCCGTTTCGCACGACGTTTCAGAAATTTGGAGCGGGAAACCGGCTGCTCGATCACAATATCGGCAACGTCAAAGTCGCGAGATAGCTCGTTGGCGACAATCCAGGTGGATTCGCAGTCGGTGGCAAGAATGGCGATCGACATAGTTGGCTTTCGATGACCTCGTATCGTAGTATTTCGAAATGACTCGTGCTTGCTGCCATCCAAAATCAGGGCTTGCTGTAGTGGACGAGGCCACGAGTCCGTTCCCTACGCGTTGTCCCGCAGGACTCG
>CALHZT010000168.1 GCA_938040995.1 uncultured Pirellulaceae bacterium
ACTGGCGATGGCGCAGCATATCAACGTAATCACGATGGCGACCACGCTGGTGAGAATCATTGTCGAGATGCACGCAGATGAGGTCATCGCACAACCTGCCCAGATGCCAAATGTTGCCTGAGCTTTTACGCAGCCGGCTCCAAGGTTTCCCTGACTGTAAAAGAAGATCAACGAAGCAAGGCCGACTATTGATCCGAAAATGCTCGACATGAAGTCGCCAGCGACGTTGGGTATGTGTCCAGTTGTCCCCAGTACGGCGACGGCCAAGCCTGCGATCGCAAATGGGAAACATAAGGCATTTGGTACTCTACGGAATTTCCATTCGCAGCCAGCGGCGAGTGCAAGAAAAGCACAGCCAACGATTATCGGCCAGTAGTCAAGGATTTCCATTTTTGCTCCTGCGATGTAGCTCTTTTCGGGTTTCGGAATTTGCTGGTGCTTGCAGGGAAACTCTAGGTCGGTTCGCGATAATGAACTGTGAGGATTTGGAGGCGGTGACTGTCAGGAGTCGCATTTGTTTGTCGTAGTCATTGCAATTTGCGCGACAGTTACAGGCTGAACAATTCGGGAAGCAATCTGGTAGTTCGCGGCTCGGACGGAGCCTCGCCCTCCCGCCGACCGCGAAAATTACCAGGCGACATTGGCCGTTACGTTTGCTCTCGACCGCGTAACTTCGATCGGAACCTACCGCTGAAGTTCAGCCGCCGTCAACGTATTGCGCAAGAGCATGGCGATGGTGAGAGGCCCGACTCCGCCAGGAACGGGTGTGATATGCGAGGCCTTTTCGCGCACGGTATCGAATTCGACGTCGCCTACCAGCTTGTCGTCGACTCGGTTGATACCCACGTCCACTACGACGCAGCCAGGTTTGACCATGTCTGCGGTAATAAAGTTGGCGCGACCAACCGCCGCTACCAGCACATCGGCAGAGTTGGTGATTGCGGCAAGGTCGTTCGTTCGGCTGTGACAAATCGTGACGGTTGCGTTGACGGCGTCTTTGCCAAGCGATGATTCTCTTTGCACCAGCATCGCGGCCAGTGGCTTGCCGACAATTTCGCTGCGGCCGACAACCACGACGTGCTTCCCGCTGACGGGAATGTTGTACCGATGCAGAATTTGCATCACGCCGTGTGGTGTACACGGCAGGAACCGTGGGCGACCCTGCATCATCAGCCCGACGTTCTCCGGGTGAAATGCGTCGACATCCTTCAGCGGGTGGATCGCATCGAGCACGCGTTTTTCGGAAATGTGATCGGGCAGAGGTAGCTGAACGAGAATCCCATTCACGGAAGCGTCTTCATTCGCCGACTGGATCATGGCGAGCAATTCATCCTCGGTGGTTGTTCCGGGGATTCGTTCCACGCGACTGGCAATGCCCGCTTTGGTGCAGGCTCGCTCCTTGTTGCGAACGTAAACCATGCTGGCCGGATCTTCTCCGACCAGAATGGCCAGTAGCAGAGGCGTGATACCTTGCGATTCTTTGAGTGCCGCTGCATCGTCCTTGATCTCGGCCCGGATCGCCAGCGCCGTCTTTTTCCCATCCAGTAGTTCAGCAGCCAAAACGAGTTCCTTCCAGTGTGTCTTATCCAAAGATGCCAGTCGCAATGATCGCATGCAGGATCACGCAAGACCAGATGCCGGCGGCCCAGTCGTCACTCATGATTCCCAGACCCCCGCCAAGCTTCTCCAGCCGGTTGGCCGGCGGGAATTTTGAGATATCGAACAGGCGATGGAGCCCAAATCCAGCCGCCAGTACGAGCGGCGAATTCATCATCGCGGCAGGAACGAAAAGAAACGTGATGGGGACGGTCGCGATTTCGTCCCATATAACAGCGCCGGGATCTTTCTTGCCAATCCTCTTTGCAGCGGCACTGCAAATGGGGACTCCGACAAGATTCAGGAGCACAATCATGGCGATTTGCCAGGGCCAGTCAAAAAAGTGATTGATCGCCCAGGCGAGCGGAACACCCTGAATCGCACCGATTGTTCCCGGAGCGGCAGGCGACAGTCCGGCTCCGGCACCGGTTGCCAGAAAAAAACTGGGCGACGTGAACGCCGCACGAAAAAGCGACTTGCGATCGGGCGGTTCGGCGTCCTTACCAGCATCAGGTGCGGCTTGTTCGGTGCTTTTTGAATTCATGGTGGTCATGCTAACGGGCAATTCGGCGGCTCACAACTTGCGATTACAGTTTCCGGAACTGCTTTCGATCCGTGATTTGACTTGACCCATGGGGGCAAATCTCAAGAATTCAACCTTGCCGATTAATTGTCGGATGTGAGCCTCCCCTTTTGAAAGACACCATTTCCAATGGCCGCTGAGAAAACAGACAAGCCGAGTCCCGTCGAAAAATTCAAAGTCAGCAGTGACTACCTTGCCGGTGAAATTGCCCAGGAACTCGTGGACGAGAATGCATTCTTCGGCAAGGGGAGCGTGCAATTACTCAAGCACCACGGAACGTATCAGCAGGACGATCGGGATCGCCGTGCCATCGCGAGAGCGGAAGGAACTGGCAAAGCGTACATGTTTATGGTGCGTAGTGCGATTCCTGGCGGCAAGCTGACAAGCGCCCAGATGCTTGAGCAGATCCAGCTGTGCGATGATCTTGGCAACAATACGCTGCGCATTACCAGTCGCCAGGGACTGCAGCTGCACGGCATCGTGAAGGACGATCTGGCAGCGACGATACAACGCATCAACGTGTCGCAGTTGACGACGCTTGGAGCCTGCGGAGACGTCAATCGAAACCTGATGTGCTGTCCGGCTCCGTACAGGAACAACGCGGTTCACGATGAGATGCAGGCGCTCGGCGACAAAATCGCGGCTCATCTCAAACCGCGAACGACGGCTTACCACGAAATCTGGCTGAAGGACGGTGATGAGAAAACGCTCGTCGGTGGTGGAAGCGAAGGACATGAGATCGAGCCGCTTTACGGCAAGGAATACCTGCCTCGCAAATTCAAAATCGGCATCGCCTTGCCAGAAGATAATTGCATCGATCTCTATACGCATGACGTCGGCCTGATGGCGCTCACGTTGGATGGGAAAATCACGGGCTACAACGTTTTGGTGGGTGGTGGCTTTGGCGTGACTCCCAGTGCCAAGAAAACTTTCCCAGCCGTCGGTAAGAAGCTCTGTCGCGTGACGCCCGATCAGGCGCTGGACGTGGTGACCGCGATCGTCAAAGTCCAGCGTGATTTTGGAAATCGTTCCGACCGAAAAGTCGCCAGGCTCAAGTACCTTATCGCGAACTGGGGAATTCCCAAGTTCAAAGAGAAGGTCGAAGAGTATTACGGAAGTGGTCTCGAAGATCCTGCGGATGTAGATGCCACCGGTATCAATGACCACATGGGTTGGGAAGAGCAAGGCGACGGGAAGTGGTTCTATGGACTGAACGTTGAGAATGGGCGAATCAAGGACGAAGGTGATTTCCGGCTGAAGGCGGCGCTTCAGGAGATTTGTTCAACGCTCAAGCCGGAGCTGCGACTGACGGCTCATCAGAGCATTCTGTTTTGCGATCTGGAAGAGTCGGACAAGGGCAAGCTCGAACAGACACTCCGGGATCACGGCGTACCACTGAGCGAAGAAATTTCGAATGCCCGACGCTGGTCGATGGCTTGCGTCGCTTGGCCAACCTGTGGATTGTCGATCACCGAGTCAGAACGGGCATTGCCGGGGATGATCGACCAACTGGAAGCCGAGCTGGACAAGCTTGGCCTCGCTGACGAGCTGTTCAATATTCGTATGACCGGCTGCCCGAATGGTTGTGCTCGACCTTATAACCCGGATATCGGACTCGTCGGCAAGGCGAAAGACAAGTACACGATGTTCCTTGGGGGCAGTCAGCGTGGCGAACGGCTGAACTTCATCTACAAGGACATGGTGCCTTCCGCGGATGTCGTTCCAGAACTCGTGAAGGTGTTCGAGTATTTCAAACGGGACAAGAGTAATGGCGAGTCGTTTGGCGATTTCTGTTTTCGCAAAGGGAAAGACGACTTGCTGAGTACCATCGACGCCGCCACGGCTTAGTCGTTGGACGCGTTCTGGTATCTATTGCCGATTCAGCGTTGCCAATTCAGAGACTTCTTCTCACCC